>NZ_JBTGVC010000042.1:0-503 GCF_054343375.1 Mycoplasma sp. Z386 | reverse complement strand
CTGTTTTAAAAGTATAATTAAATTATGAATAAGAAAAATATTCATATTTTCCTTGATTGAATTCTGAAAATCTATGAAATTTTTAAAACTAATTATAATTTTAATAATAGTTCTTAAAATATAAAATAGTTTAAAGAAATTCATTCAAGGAAAATTAAAAAAATAAAAATCTCCAATTGCAGTTGGAGGTTTTTTCATTCTATTCTTAATTGAATTCTTAAAATCTATGTACTTAAATTATAACATTTTTTTTAAAATATTTCATAATTTTTTATAAAGTAAAAATTCAAATATTTTTTCCCGTCTTTCCCAGTTTGACTTAATATTTATGCTAAAAATATTAATATGTTGTTAGATAATGGTTTTAAAGGAGAAATAAACACGAACACAAAAACCTAACATTATTTTATAACGTCTCAGCAAATTGTTGAGATGTTTTTCGGAAGTGTAAGATATTTTGTGTAAATTTCTCTTGATTACTTTTTAATTTCCCAGTTAAAAAC
>NZ_JBTGVC010000041.1:0-518 GCF_054343375.1 Mycoplasma sp. Z386 | reverse complement strand
TCCTGCGTTTCCCAGTTAATAGGGAAAAAATACAAATAGTGCTGTTTTACAGCACTTTTCGTTTGCTTTTTTAAAAATTTACTTGCTATTTTATGTATTTTATATATTCATCATAAAAATTTCAAGCCATTACTGATAATTCGTTATCTAATCTTTTAAAAGTTAATAATTTATTGCTATTTCTATCTTCTTCTGTCATATAAATTAAATTTTTTAAAATTAAAATAAATTTTTCATCTGTAATTTTTTGTATTATTCCATTATCTTTATAGAAATTTTTTATTTTTAATAAAAACATTTTCAAAATTCATAATGATAAAAAAGAAAATAATACATGTCCTTGGATGTGTTTAGTTGTATAAACATACATTGGTCTAATTTGTAAATTATTTTTTAATGTTCTAAAATTTTCTTCTATTTTTCATTGCATTGAGTATATTTCTACAACTTTTAATGGATCTAAATCCTTTAAAGAAGTTTCATATACATAATAACCATCAAATTTTTGATCATTTGAA
>NZ_JBTGVC010000040.1:0-529 GCF_054343375.1 Mycoplasma sp. Z386 | reverse complement strand
TTTAGATTTAAATTCTTCTTGTTGTTTTGCAAAATTTAAAACAATAAGTTCCTGAATTTTATCGCCACTCTGACCATTTATCGCCACTTTATCATTATTTTTATCGCCACTCTGACCATTTATCGCCACTTTATCATTATTTTTATCGCCACTATACCCGTTTATCGCCACTTTATTTTGTGTATTATAGTTTAAATTTTTTAACACAATAAAGAAAGAACTAGTATTAGAAATAAATTGTGGAATTAATTTTTCGTTGTAATTTTCTTGCTTTTTGTAACTTTCTATAATTCTCTTTAGTCCGCTTCCGCGTCTTTCCATTAAATTAAGTCTGCTGAAGACATCAGCAATAATAGGGTTTCTTCTTTTTGAAGCAATTTGATAAATATTTTGTTCTTGAATTAAAGAACCATCGGACATCCCACCAGGAGAATAAATTTCTAATCTATCATCATAGATATCAATGTGAATTTCTGTAAATTATTAATCAAAATGTCCTTTTTTTAGCGATATGAAAATAATAATTATT
>NZ_JBTGVC010000039.1:0-808 GCF_054343375.1 Mycoplasma sp. Z386 | reverse complement strand
TGAAATTGATTTGTGTGTTTATTATGGTTATTGCATCTAGTTTTGAAAGATCTAAATTTCATAATGATTTTGTGTGAAAATCATACAAAATTAATTATAACACTTTTTACAAAAATTCCAAATATTTTATATGATTATTTTTTGATAATTGAATTAGAATCACTAAAAATGTTGATTACAATTAAGTTGCTTTATTATTCTACAATATTTTCAAAATTTTTCAAGTAAATTTTTATTTTTTTTCTTAATTTAAATATTTAAATAACATTATTAAAAAATATATTAGAAATTTTAATAATTAAAATCACCAAAAACTATTCTATGTATTAATTAAAAAATTTTTAAATTTATTAGTTGATGTAGAAATGTCTTCAATTAAGTATTTTTTTATTAAATATTATTTTGCTTCAAAGAAACATTTTTCTATTCAATTAAAAAAACCTTTCCATTGAGAAAGGTTACATTGAAGGTTTGAATACTTAATATTACGCTTAATCTGACGATAAACTCTTCATATGATTATCCGTAAATTTGTAAATTTACTAGTAATTTAATCATTACTAATATTATTATAACATTATTTACATTAGTTTACATTTGATTTTGTCTTAATAATTTTGTTTTATTAATTTATTTTTTGTTTGGTTTAATAAATAATTAAATATATATACTTTAACTTGATTATAGTATACTACCTAAACTTAATCAAATTAAGATAGAGGTGGGATAATACTGAACTAGTATTCAATATAAATAATAAGTAAATAAAAAATCTAACCTATTACTAGATTAGACTTTTATTAAATTA
>NZ_JBTGVC010000038.1:0-1064 GCF_054343375.1 Mycoplasma sp. Z386 | reverse complement strand
ATAGCCAATTTATTTAGTTCGATTGATTTAGTCCTTTCACTTCACAAGCGTAAGTGCATTTTATTGAAAAACATTAGAAAATCGCTATTTTACAAGATGTTTCCATCTCAAAATTCTGTAATTTTCCCTTTAAAATTTGAAAAAGCAACTCACACTTGAGAACAGGACGTTATGGGGAATATATATGCTTTTGGAAAGACAGGCGGAACTCCTTTAACTACAAATAAAAAATTTTATAATGGTAAAATTCCTTTTTTAACTATTAAAGATATAACAAATTCTGAAAAATATTTAACCGAAACAGAAAAACACATTTCTGAAGAAGGGATTGCTAACTCAAGTGCATGATTAGTTCCTAAAGATTCTTTGAACTTATCAATTTATGCATCTATAGGTAAAATCACTATAAATAAAGTAAATTTAGCAACTAGTCAAGCAATTTTTAGCATTATTTTAAAAGAAAAAGAGTTATTAGATTTTTACTTCTATAATTTAACTTATAAAAATTTTAAAAAACATTGAAATAAAGTTTTATCTACCGGAACACAGCCTAATTTAAGTTCAGAAACTGTTAATTCAGAAATAATTTTTAAATCAAAAGAAAATAAAGAAAATATTTTAGTAGGTAAACTTTTTACTTTAATTGATTCAGTCCTTTCACTTCACAAGCGTAAAAGACTATTGATTAAAAAGGTAAAATGATTTTGTAAAAATAGTGTAAAAATGCTTATAAATCTAAATATTTCTAAAAAATTAAATATAGTTTTAATAAATGTATCTATATTTTTGATAAAAAGATAGAATAAATATGAAAAATATAATAATCTTAATTGTTTTATTGATATTAATATTATTAATAAATAAAACAGAATAAAATTTGTAAATTTAAAATAAAAATCCCTTTTTCTAAGGGACTAATGTTATTTAAGATATAGTACATTTTAATAAAATAAGAAAAATAAATTTATTCTTTTTTAAGTTTTTGTATTAAACAAACATTTTTTCTAAGAGTTTTGCTTTTATATTTTCTAATGCTGTTAACTTACGCTTGTGAAGTGAAAGGA
>NZ_JBTGVC010000037.1:0-1334 GCF_054343375.1 Mycoplasma sp. Z386 | reverse complement strand
CCTGTGTTTCCCAGTTAACAAAGAAAAAAATAATAAAATTTAGATTGTATATATTTATTTATAAATATATACATTTTTTATTTTTTTTAATAAAATTCTTGCTATAACTTGCTATTTATGATATAATTTAAATATGAAATTAATGTTATTTAACTCTACGGGACCAAAAAAAGCAACATATAAAAATATTGGTTACTGAGATACAAGCGGAAGTTATAGAAGAAATATTAGATTATTAGCTTTAGGAAATCAAGAAAAGCTACTTAAAAAGAATCCTAATTATGAACAAATTATTAAAAGCATAATAAGTAAATATGACACAACCGTAAATATAGAAAAATTAGAAGCAGAAATAAATTCTGCACTTCTTTTGAGTTCAAATATTACTAAAACTAAAAATTTTAGTGCAGAATTTATTTTAGAATTTATGTATGATTTAAACATTTTTGAAAATTTTAATTTTGGTAAGCACAAAGGGATGAAAGAAATACTTTCTTATCAAATTGCTAATAGAATTTGTCAACCTTCAAGTATTTTTAAATCTTTTATAAATAAGTCTGAATCATATACAGACTTGGATTATTCAAAAAATAGTTTTTATAGAATGCTTGACTTATTAGAAGATAATAAGGAAAATATCTTGAAAAATATATCTAAAAAGTTTGTCAATGAAAACGAAACTATTTTTTTCGATTCAACCACAATTTATTTTGAAAGTTTCAAAAAAGAAGAATTAAGATTACCAGGATATTCAAAAGATGGAAAATTTAAAGAAGATCAAATTGTTTTAGCAATGGCGTGTAATTCAGAAAATATACCTATTTTTTATAAAATTTTTCCTGGAAATACTGCAGATGTAAAAACATTAATTCCTTTTATACAGGAATTTAAGGAAATTTATAAAAATACAAAAATTACAGTTGTTTCAGACAGAGGAATGAGTTCTGCAGAAAATATTAATTTTTTAGAAGAAAATAATATAGACTACATAATTTCAAAAAGAGCAAATATCGAAACAAAAAAATATAAAGAATTTTTATTAAAAGAAGATGATTATGTTGAGATATCAGGAAAGTTTAAATATAAAACTAAAGAAATTTTTGTAGAAAATAAAGAAAATAAAGGGAAAATAAGAAAACAAATTGTCACCTGAAGTAAATCCAGAGCTAAATTAGATAAACTAAATAGAGAGAATGAAATAAATAATTTTATTAAAAATCAAGACAAAAATGGATTTGTTAATGAAAAAAGAATGATAGGATACAAAAAAACCAAATATTTTAAACAATTGAATTCTTCTAAATATGTTTTAGATGAAGAAAAAATTTCAAATG
>NZ_JBTGVC010000036.1:0-1995 GCF_054343375.1 Mycoplasma sp. Z386 | reverse complement strand
AAAAGTGACATTTTATATTGGGAATGGGGGGTGACATTTTATTTCTGTTTTAATACAAAAATTAAAAAAGGATCAAAAGTATTAAAAAAAATGAAAAAAATATTTTATTTATAACTGCAGTACCTGGTATATTAGTACCTATAACACTAACACAAACAAGCATTGCAGCAAATGAAGAAAAAAGAGTTGAATATAATCCACAAGTAAATTGATGATGATTTTTAGGCCCTTTGGGGGGGTGCTATTGCAAATGTAGCAGAACTAAATAGAATAAATTCTGAAAATGAAAAATGAGAAAAAGAACACATAAAAGAGTTACAACTTAAAAAAGAAACTGCTTTTTCAAGACAAAATAATAGTAAGTTTTCTGATTATGATTTAATTTTAGAAAAAATGGATAATTCAGGAAATTGAATACAAGTAAGTAGTTCTATTTCTAGTGATTCAAATGATGAATTGATAGAATATGATGTTACAGAATCGTCTAATTTTAGACTAGTTATTAAAAAGTATAAATCTTCTTTATTTGAAAATTCAATTGAGGATAATTTAGCATTTACTTATGTGGTTAAAAAATAAAAGAAAAATATTAATTAGTTTAAGTTTTCCGATGACATTTTCATTATTTTCTTGTGCTCAGAAAGAAATAAAAGAATATATTGAGCAAATTAAAGTAAAATCAATTTATTTTGAAAATCTCATTAAGATTAAACAAGACCAACAAAATATAAAAGCAAATAATAGTTTTATTTTTGATCAATTTAGAGAAAAATTATTTGAAAGCAAAGAAAATAATTTTAACTTTTTAAATGAAAAAAAATTAATAATAAAAACTATTGATGATTTTGATGAAAAAATTGTTAGTAAAATTAATGAATTATATGATAAATTCAATATAAATAATAGATTAACCAAAGAACAAATTACAAAAATGTTTGAATAAGATTTTCTTAATGGAAATAAATTAGAAAATGAATTAACACAAAACAATTTAATTTTATTAGAAAATGAATCTTTATGATATACTAATGATTTTTTAAATTTTATAATTGATGAAAATACAGTTGATAAGTTTAATATCTTAGAAATATCAGTTTTAAATTTGCCTGGAATTGATAGTGGAGAAACTACGAGAAAAACATCATTAGTTTCACAAAAGAAAAGGTTTACATTAATTAAAACAGAAAAAAATAAAGAAATTGTATTTTCTAAAACAAATAAAGAAGAAAACGAAAAAATTTTACTTAATTTATATAAAGAGTTTCAATACAAAGAGAATTTTTTTATTAAAAATGATTTATTTAAAGATTATTGACCTTTAATATTTCAAAAACAAAAAGAGCAAAATATTTTTACATCAGATGTTTTAATTTTTAAAAATAATTCACTTAATTCAAATAATCTTTTATTTAATGATGACATACACATTATCAATAACAAAGAAGAATTTAAAAATAAAATTATTCCTTCTATTAAGGAATTTTACACAGAAGAGAATAGCAAAACTAAAAAAAGCGAAAATGATATTTTAACAGAATTTGAAAAGATTTTTTTCAAAGATAAAACATTTGATCAAATTTTTGAAAATAATAGCATTGTTATTCATAGAACACTAGAATATAAAACTAATTATAATTATTTAAAACAATCAGTATTAATTAAATCTAAAATTGATGAAGAAAATAAAGTTATTGATTTTTCATTAATTAATGATTCGGATTTTAACTATAATTTAAATGAAAGCTATAATTTATCCAACAGTAAAATTCAATACAATTTCTCTATTGTCCCAAAAAAATATAAAATTAACATTGTAAAAAATTTATCTTTTAAAACAATTAATGAATTATTGAAAAATAATTAATTTTATGTTTTTTGGTTTGTTTTTTCATAAAGTTTTTTAGCAGTTTCTAATTTTTTAGTCATAAAAAAATTTCTCCTTATCCCGAGTTTCCCAGTCAACACTAAAAAGCAGAAAATCAACCATTTTTTTGG
>NZ_JBTGVC010000035.1:0-2231 GCF_054343375.1 Mycoplasma sp. Z386 | reverse complement strand
AGAGGACATTTTGATTAGTAAATACCCCGGGACATTTTGATTAATAATTTGCATATCAATGTGAATTTCTGAACCTTTTTCTGTATAATCCCTGTGAATTAAGGCATTTACAATACTTTCTCTTATAGCGATTTCTGGATAATCTGGATATTCAATTCTACTTACATCAGTTTTCTTTCACATTTTTTTATAATTAGAATTAATGAATTCTTCAGCACTTTGCAGTAAATACAAGATTGAACCTTGAAATTCTTTATCATCTAAGGCTTCAAGGCGACTATTTGCTTTATCTAAACCATTTCATCTAGTTGCAAAAACTCTTGATTGATAGACAAAATAATCATCTGCAAGCAAGGCACCAGCAAATGTTAAATTGCCCTTTTCGTTTATTAATGAAAAAGATAATAAATCACTATCATTTAAATTTTGTCCTGTTTTTTGAAAATAAACAGCTTTTAGTTTGCTAAAAGAAGCATTTTCGCTTTTTATATTACTATCAATACTATCAAAAGTTTTATTGCTTCCTTTTAAAACGAGATTTTTCATTTGGACATAATTTGCAGAAACACTTTGATTTCCAATTCTTACAAATATTTTTCTATTTCCGTTATCTATTATGTAGTAAGGAGTTTCGTTTCCTGGGGAAATTGTCAATATTATAAAATCTTTATTTTCATATTTTTCTATAGTTAATTCTATATCAGGAATCGGATCTAATTTGGTTTTGATTATTTCACTAATTTTCTCAGAATCTTTTTTAGCATTAACTAAACCTACAAATCGATCATTATCATCAATACCAAAAATGATTTTTCCGCCTTTTGTGTTAGCAAAAGCAACAACCGTTTTTAATCAATTAGTAACTTTGTTTTCTTCTAGCATTACTTTCTTTTCACAAAAACTTGTTTCACCAATATATTTTTTCAAATCCATTTTTATTTCCTTTTTATTAAATATGTATATTAAAATTATACAATTTTTGTTTTAATAAAGTGGAATAATTTAAGATTTTATAATAAGAATTATTTTGCGTTTATATTTATTCAATTTTATATTGTTTTTCTTAAATAATTCCATAGAAAAGCATATTTTAAATAACTAAAATTATTTAAATTTTTGGTTTCTTTTTTCTTATTTATAGGACCAAGATCTCCGTTAATTTCTTTATATCTTTTTGCTATATCGATTAATTCTTCTCTTGTAAAATCATCTCACGTAATTTGTCTAGGTTTTTTAACTTTTTTTGTACTTACCTTTCTTTTGGAAGTTCTTTTTGATGATAATTCTAATTTCATATATAAATTATAATACTTAATGATTATCTTTTTAATTTTCTATTTAGTAAAAATAAGCTTTTATTCTTTTTATTCTATAAAAATTAATACTTCTAAAATCCTTTGTTTTTCATAGTTTTTATGTACTTAGTTAAAATCTTATTTTTTGAAAAATAACAAAGTCGGTTAAAAAGAAAACAAAAAAAACTTAACGCGATGCTAAGTTTTTGTCTAACCCTAATAAGTTAATATTTCTAATTTTCTCCGCTTGATGTTGTAGAACTTGTTCCAAAAGAATTTAATTTATTTCTAAAAGCAGTATCTAATTCATTGAATTTTCTTTCTCTTTCGTGTTCAGAATTTTCTAATTGTCTTACTCTTTCTTTTAATTGAGTAATTTCTCTTGTTAAATCATCGAATTTAAGTTTAGTTAGTCCTTTAATTAATTCTTCTAAATTGTCTCCACTTACTTTATTACCTAATTGTTCTAATAGTTGTTGAAATCCTTCTTCTAATTCACCCTGTCTTTTGGTAATTTTGCTTAAATCAATTTCTTTTTGTTCTTTATTTTGCAATTTTGCAATATCTAACTCGTTTTTATTAATTCTGGTTTCTAATCTTAAATTATTTTCATTTTGCTTTGCAATATGACTATTTAATTCCTTGCTTGTATCGTTGTTATTTGAACAACTTGTAAAAACAGAAATAGATGCAACAATAGCTAATGGACTTAAATACGTAATTAATCTTTTTTTCATATATATTCTCTAAATTTTCTTCCTTTTTTATTCTTTCTTAAATTAATTCTACAAAAAAAAAAAAGCAAGTATTTGGCAAAAAGTTGTTAAATTTGAAGAATTTTTACCTATATAATCTTGTTTTATATTTGAAAATTTAGATATAACCTAAATTTTTACTAAATTTCTATACTTACTTAATTTTATTGTTTAATTCATC
>NZ_JBTGVC010000034.1:0-2869 GCF_054343375.1 Mycoplasma sp. Z386 | reverse complement strand
AGTATTAAATATGCGAAAAAAAATAAAAAAATCCCGTCAACTGGGAAAGACGGGAATTTTTATGAATTTTTGCTATAATTTAATTGTAAAAAACATAAAGGAGATTATATGAAAAAAAGTATCAAAAAGAAATTTTTAATGACATTATCTTTACCAATTATTACATTTAGCACCATTTTTCCTACAATAAGTTTTAAGGAAAAAAGCGACAATAACAGTCAAAAATATATTGAATTTACATATAATTCATCAGAAAACGAGAAAGACAAATCATCAAATAACACCGAGTTTTGAAAAAATAAAAATTTAAAATATATTTCAAAATTTGCAGAAAAAAATAAACTATTAAAATTTGAATTTAGTTTAATTGAACCAAAAATTTGAGTTTATGGTTCAGAAAAATTATTAATAGAATTTATTGATAAAGAGTTAAAAAACAATTTAAAAATAAATAAATTTTCTTTAAAAAATATTGTTGATAATTTTAACACTATTAAGAATTATATTCCAGATTATTATAAAAGCGAATACAAGCAAGAACAAAAGGATTCTAAATATAACAATATTTCCTTTGAAAAATTGTTTAAATTAATAGAAATATATGATGAAAGACAAAAAGAAAATAATTCTAACCTTTATATAAAAAACGAAAATAATATTGGAATAATGGAGACCAGAACAAAAGATGATCAAAACAATTTAAATATAAATAATAGCAATTTTAAAAATAGATTAATTGTTGCTAAAGATTTTGATAAATTAGATTCTAATGTTTCAAATCACGGTACAAACGTAACTTCAATCGCCACAGGAAATGAAGGAATAGATAGATTTTCTTCAAAAAATTACGCTAATTTTTCTTCTTGAAATGAATGGAGAAAAAAATAGAGTGATTAATTTTAGAAAGAAAAGTGAAAGTGATAAATCATAGTTATGGAACTAACGGAGATAACGATGAAAATGAAGAAGCAGAAGAATTTTTAAACACAATTGCTAGAAAATATGGAATTATAAATGTTTTTAGTTCAGGAAATAATGATGACGAAAGAGAAACTGGAAATGAATTTATAAATTCATACAAAAAAGCATATAATAATATTGTAGTAGGTTCATCTTATTATGATTTTGATAATAATATTATGTTAAAGTCTGATTTCTCAAATTATTTATTGCATGAAAAAGATAAAGAATTACCTCACCCACTTCTTGTTGTTCCTGGGGAAACTTTATTTCTCAATGATAAACCAGAAAAAACATTAATTGGTACAAGTTATTCTGCACCGATTGTTACTGGAGTTATTTCTCT
Organism: Mycoplasma sp. Z386; assembly: GCF_054343375.1. Lineage (NCBI taxonomy): Bacteria > Bacillati > Mycoplasmatota > Mollicutes > Mycoplasmatales > Mycoplasmataceae > Mycoplasma > Mycoplasma sp. Z386. The sequence goes on along the minus strand of NZ_JBTGVC010000034.1, from coordinate 1,563 downwards.
ATTAATGAGAACAAAAGATTTAGATTTTGGAATTTTAAATCCTTTAATTTATAAATCAATTCTGACTACATCTGCTGATACTGAAGATTATAATGGAGCCATTGTAAAAAATACAAATGGTTTGGATAAAAAAATAGGTGCTGGCTTAATTAAATACTCAAAAATTTTAGAGGCTAAAAATAATTTAAAAACAGTTTCCATTCCTTTTGAAGATAAAGAAAAAAAATATGTATTAACTTCTGAAAATATTCATTTAAATAAAGGTGAAACATTACAAGCATCTATTGCTTGAAGTTATAATGCAGGTTTACTAAAAGAAGAGGAAAAAATCCCAGAAGTAGGATGATGAGAATTTTGAAATTATTGAAAAAAAGATGATTGGAATAAAAAACATATTTCATCAAAACAATTAAAAAAAGAAGAAACAATAAAAAGACAAAATAATTTAAAATTTTCTAATTATAATTTAATTTTAGAAAAAAAATTAAAAAATAATACATGAGATAAGGTTGTTGAAATTAATTCAAAAGATTCTAATGTTGAATTTATTAGATACAAAGTAAATGAAACTGGTGATTATAGATTAAGAGTTTTAAATAAAGAATCAGCTTTATTTAAAAATTCAGTAGATGATTTATTAGCGTTATCTTATGTTAAAAAATAAATTATTTTTTTCATTTATTTTGCCCATTTCTGTATTAACAACTTTTGTTTCTTGTAACATAAATGCACACTCAATTGATGAAAGTGAGCAATATAATATATATAAAAAGGAATTTAATAAATATCAAGAAAGTAAAATTATAAAAAATAATAAAAATTTTACTTTCTTAACTAATAGCGAAAACACCAAAAATGAATTGCGAGAATTTTATATTATTCAAAATGAAGAAGATATTAAGCAAATAAAAGATATTTTTGCATCTTATATTGAAAAGTATAAAGAAGAAAAAAATGAAGCGAGATTTAAAAACGAAAATCTATATAATTCAATCAATTATCAAAATTTATTAATTTATTTAAACAAATTAGACTTAAATAACAATATATATATTTTCAATAATTTTGCTAAAAGTAGAGATTTATTTGCCACTTTTCAAAATTTGTATAAAAGTTCAGATTCAGATTTTAATAAGATAAATAATTTTGAAATTGAGATTCCTTATTATTCAATAGTACAAAAAAATAAAAATGAATTAATTTTTAATTCCGCAGATTTAGAACATTATTCATATTTAAAGAGCAAAAATAAAGAAGAACCTATTTTTAAAACTACTGAGTATTTTTGACCAACTTTTAGTTATACTGCTTTTAAAATTTCTAAATCATTATTCTCAAATGATGAATTAAATAATTTACAAATAAAAAGCAAATTCTTAAATTACAAAGAATTTAGAGAATTTATAAAAAAATAGCTTTAAAGAATAAAGAAACACCACTTCAAAATTTAGTGGTGTTTTATTAAAACAATGTAAATTATTAATCAAAATGTCCCTTTTTTAGTGATATAAAGTGGGACAATTTATTGGGACACATTTTACCAGTGATATCACTGGTAAAATT
>NZ_JBTGVC010000033.1:0-3880 GCF_054343375.1 Mycoplasma sp. Z386 | reverse complement strand
AGTATTAAATATATGAAAAAAAAGAAAAAAATCCCGTCAACTGGGAAAGACGGGACAAAATGTGTTACGGTCCTCAATTAAAGGTATTAAAAATAGAAAAAGGTATTAAATTACCTTTTTCTATTTAAATTATTCTTCCTTAACATCCGCTTTAAAAGAGTCATTATCTTCATTTGAAGCGTTTGCTTGTGAATTAGCACTTTGTTGTGCAAAAGCTTGAGCAGCTTGTTCTATTTGGTCTAATTTTGTTTTTAATTCATCAATTTTTTCTTCTTTTAATAAAGTTTTTAATTCTTCAATTTGTTTTGTTAACATTTCTTTTTGAGAATTGTCAATTTTATCTCCTTGTTCAGTTAAGGATTTTTCTAATTGTGAAATTAATGTTTCTGCTCTAACTGTTGTTTCTACTTTCTCTTTTTTCTTTGCATCTGCTTCTCTGTTTTCTTCGGCTTCTTTTATCATTTTTTGAATTTCTTCTTCAGATAGTGTAGATGTATTTTGAATTGTTATTGTTTGTTCTTTGTTTGTTTTTTTGTCTTTTGCTGTAACTTTTGTAATACCATTAACATCGATTGAGAAAGAAACCTCAATTTGTGGTACTCCTCTTGGAGCTGGTTCGATTCCTGATAAGTTAAATGTTCCAAGAACTTTATTATCTGCAGCCATTTGTCTTTCACCTTGAACTACAGAAATTGTAACTTCTGGTTGATTATCAGAAGCAGTTGAGAAAATTTGTGACTTAGTTACTGGAATTGTTGTGTTTCTTGGGATTAAAGGAGTTGCAATCCCACCCATTGTTTCAATACCTAGTGTTAAAGGGGTAACATCTAATAATAAAACATCATCAATTTCTCCTGCAAGCACTCCACCTTGAATAGCTGCACCAATTGCTACAACTTCATCAGGGTTAATGCTTCTATTTGGTTTTTTACCTAATGTATGTTCAATCATTGTTTGAACAGCAGGGATTCTTGTAGAACCACCAACTAATAAAATTTCATCTAAATCTTTAGCTTCCAGTTTAGCTTCTTTTAAGGCATCCATAATTGGTTTTCTTGTTTTATCTACAAGATAAGCAGTCATTGCTTCAAATTCTGATCTTTTTAGTTCTAATTCTACATTTATTGGACCGTTTTCAGAAACTGCTAAAAATGGTAATGAAATTGTAGTGATTGATTGTTCAGAAAGAGAAATTTTTGCTTTTTCTGCTTCTTCTTTTAATCTAGCCATTGCCATTTTGTCGTTTGTGGCATCATATTTATATTCACTTTTAATTTTTTCTAAAAGTCATTTAACAATTTCATGGTCTCAATCATCTCCACCAAGCCTATTGTCTCCGCTTGTAGAAAGCACTTCGAATGTTCCTGCTGCTAAATCAAGAACAGAAACGTCAAATGTTCCTCCCCCTAAGTCATAAACAAGAACTTTTAATTCTTTATCTGTTTTGTCAAGTCCAAAAGCAAGAGCAGCTGCTGTAGGTTCATTTATTATTCTTAAAACATCTAATCCTGCTATTTTTCCTGCAGTTTTGGTTGCTTCACGTTCTGCATTATCAAAGTAAGCTGGAACAGTAATAACTGCTTTTGAAACTTTTTTTCCTATTTTTTTCTCTGCATATTCTTTTAAATAAGAAAGAATCATTGCTGAAATTTCTTCTGGTTTGTATTCTTTTCCATTTGCTTTTACAGTCTTGCTTGTTCCCATCAATCTTTTAATAGAAGCAATTGCATCTGGATTTGTTTCTAATTGTCTTTTTGCAATTTCTCCAACAATAATATCTCCATTTTTAAAAGAAACTACAGAAGGAGTTGTTCTTTTTCCGTTAGGATTTTCTAAAACTATAGGTTTTTTATCTTCAATTATAGAAACAACAGAGTTAGTTGTCCCTAAATCTATTCCTAATACTATTTCTTTTGCCATATTTATTCTCCTTTTTAATAAGTGATTTTTTTATTTATGAAAACATTATAGCATATTTTTTAGCACTCACAAGTAAAAAGTGCCAAATTTTTAAATTTATAAAAAAATTAAGTTGGAACTCAACTTTTATTTTGATAAATTTTTAATTCTCACTAGATGTTTTTTAATGTTTTCTTCAAATTTTTCTTTGTTTGTTGTTATGTTGATAGTTTCTGTAATATATTTATTTTCTGGATTAGAAAAAAACTTATATAAATTTAAATCAAAGAAAATTTTTCCTCATTCAAATTCTTTGTCACATGTAGGGCAAAGCAAAAAACCGTTACATCCTTCAACAATCAATTTATTAGCATCATCGAAAGAAATTTTATTATTTTTAAATTCATTTTTTACATCCGAAACTCTATGTATGTGTGCTGAAATTAAATGTTCTGAAAATTGATAACCACAAACTAAACATTTATCTGGATTTAAATTATTTTCACAATATCAAATTTTTATATTTTCTTTAAAAAGAGGTTGATTTCTTTTTAAGTCTTCTTCAGAGTGGGTTATATCAAAAAATAGGTTGAGAAAAGACTGGTTGTTTATTTACTTCAAAATTATTTTGTTTTAAAATTTTTAATAAATTTTGCTTAATTTCAAATAATTTTTCGTTTGTTTTTAAAATTAAAAGTTTTTTCTTAATATCTTTATCTTTTTCAAATATTTTATTGATTACTATTGCACTGATTAAAGAATCTGATGCATTAGCTCCATCAAATTTAGCATATAGTTTAATCTCTTTTTTTAACTCATCATACTCAATATAACTTGATAAATTTCTTTTATTTTGTCTTTTTAAATTTTCTTTTTCTAATTGAAAATGTTTTATATTTTCAAATTTAGTATTCAAATTATTCTTTTGTCTTGATGTTAAACTATAATTAATTTTTACGCCCAAAGTACTAAAAATTTTAAAATCTTTTAAAATTGTTTTTGGGAATTCTTCAATATATAAAAACAAATCTAAAGGATGTAATGATACAGAAATATTTTTTATATTATTTTCATAACTAAACAACAAAACTGGCAAAAAATTCTGCATAATATAAGTGTTTCTAGATTTTGGTTTACCATTTTCTCCTAATTTTTGAGTAAAATAAATTAATTCATTTAATTCTTCAATAACTAAACCCTGAAACTTTGCTTCTGTATTTTTTCATTCTACTTCATCATTTATATCAATTTTTTTATCTAGACTTAAAATAAGTTTTATATCACTATATAGTTTGTCAGATTCTTCTTTATTCGCTTCTTTGGTTAAATTTGAAAATAAAGACTTTGAGACAAGTATAGTAAATTTTCTTTTATTACATAAATTCTTTTCCATCTTTTTTATAATCTACTCCTTTTCATACTTGAATATCTTTTTCAAACATTTTATTTGCTATTCACATACTTGCAAAAGAAGGTCTATCTAGATTAAAAACATCATAATTTAAATAATCTTTTGTAAAGCACATTCTCCTTTTTAAATGGACATATTGAACTCTTTCAAATTTTTGTAACTCATTACAAAATTTTTCACTATTTAATGCTTGAATTCCAAAAATTAGTGCTCAAGGTTTGTTAAATTCTAACAATCTTTGCAATAATTTAAATTTACCTCTAAAAGGTGGATTGCTGATAATAATGTCAAAATGTTCTGGTTGATAACTGTAAAAATCTTTGTTTTCTAAGATATGAGATGAAATCACTTTGTAACCGTTTTTTTTAAAAACAGTAACAAAATTAGAATCTGGTAAGTCGAAAGGACATCAAATTATTTTATCTTTAGGAATTTTTGCATTATCAATAAAAAATTGAATATCTTCTTTTGTTGTGTATCACTCATCATCGTTAGCATAATTAAACGCTTTTGTAATTTTATTTTTATTTTTTTGGAAGTGTAATAAATTTTGTGTAAAAATTCCTCAAT
>NZ_JBTGVC010000032.1:0-4295 GCF_054343375.1 Mycoplasma sp. Z386 | reverse complement strand
AATCTCTTACTAAAAAGTAAGCAAGAGAAATTTACACAAAATATCTTACACTACCCCTTTTTAAGATTGTAAGTTCTTTTCGTTTCTTTAATAAAAGAAATCATTATGCTTGAATCTGCTGTATTTCCTTTAAAAACCTTTATAAAAAAGAATTCCATTTCTATCAATTGCCATTCCAATAACAATTTGGTCTTCCTTAAATTTTGCATCTTTTAAATATCCAAGAATTTTTAAACCAGTTCTTTGAAAACTTTCAAAATAAACAGTTGATGAATCATAAAAAATTAATTCAACATCTCTGCTGTTTCTTCTATAATAATGTTATTAAAATTCGAAAAGATTTCTTTTTCACTATTTACTAAAATATCAAGAAATATGTAAAAAGAATTTTTAGAAGAAGTCAAATTATTATCGAATTTTTCTTTGTTTTTAAATCTTTGAAAAACACTTTGTTCATAAAGGATTTTTGAAGCTGTTTGATATTCTAAAATTCCTTCTAAATCTTTAATTGAAAACTAAATTCAATATCGAAATTATTTATTAAATTGGTTTTCTTTTAAAAATCTAATAACTCCATCATTATTATTATCTTCTTTAGTGATATAGGTTTTTGCTTCTAAAACCTTTAAATTTTCTGTATTTTTCATTGCTACAAAATAATTTGTTACTTCTTTAAAAGTAATATCATTTTCGGAGTCTCCGAAAGCAATAATTCTATCATCTTTAGCAATTATTTTTTTATCCATTAAAAATTTTAATGCTTTACCTTTGCTTATTCCTCTTATCATCACATCTATTGAATTAGGTTGAGATTCTATTAAATCTAAGTTAGCGAATTTAGAAAGGAAATCCAATATATCTCTTTGTTCGATTTTATCTATTTTATCAAATATAATTATGAATTTCATAGGTTTTTCATTTTTTTTAATTTCAAGATTATCAATAAATTCATCAAAATTATTAACAAAAACTGAAGCAACATTAATAGAAGAAGGTAGTTTACTTTCTTTTAAGTGTATTTTATTGTTGTTTGGATTGAATTTTATGCTTTTTTGATTTGTATGTAATGAAAAATCTACATTTTTCGTAAATAATTCTCGAGCTATTTCCTTTGTATAAACTATATCCATCGTTTTATTATATATGTTTTCATAATCATTATTTTCTATTTTTGTGTTTAAAGATATAGATAAACCATTGTAAGAAATTATAGGGCAACTTATGTTTAAATCATCTACAAAATATTTAGCTGAAAAGAAAGGTCTTCCAGTTGCTATTACTATCTTTTTATTCTTTTTAAAATATAAATTTTTTAAGTATTTTTTTGTTTTTTCATTTATAAAATTATTATCATTTAAAAGTGTTCCATCCAAATCAAAAACAAAAGTATTAAAAATTATATTTTTTTCTGGTTTATAAAAGTTAAATAAAGTGGTTATTTTTCCTTTTAAAGATTTTTTTAAATTTATTTTTGATTTATTCTTCAAAATATATTCAAGTGAATCTAAATTCATTTGTTTTTTTTGACTAAATGTTATATCTTTAATTATAGATTCTTGATTTTTAGATAAAAAGAAATTAAGTTCATTTTTAAAATGTAATTTTATATTTTCAAATATTTTTTCATCAAATTTTCAATAATACATTTTTTTAATGTTATAGTACATTCTTCTTAAAGATTTATTTTCGTGTTTCATCTTTTTTAAATCTTTTTCAACATTTATAAAATTAAACGGATATAAATTATTATTTTTTTCATATGTAAATAATTCTAATTCTTTATTTTTCTTTAAAATATAACTTTTATACTTAAAATTCAATAAAGAAAATGAATATTTTAAGTTTTTAAAATTTACCAAATCTTCTTCTAATAAAAAATTATTTATTAGGTCTATTTCTTTATCAAATTGTTTTTTATTTTTCTTTACTTGTTTTCAAATAAATAAAGAAATTAAAATTCCTAAAAAAATTACAAATAATATAGATACTCACAATAAACCAATTTTTTCGTCAAAAAAGTTTTTTAATTTAAATCAAAAATCTCAACCCCTCGAAAGAGCAAGAATAACTATAGATAAAGAAGAAATAATTAATATTAAAGATAACTTTTTCTGATTTTTTATTTGAAATCTTTTGTTATCTCATTTTTGAATTTCATTTTCTGTTTTTATATTTTTTTCTATCTGTTCCTCCAACTCTTTTGCTTTTGATATTTCTTGTTCTAATAATTTATGTATTTTACGAATTTCTAATTTTTCGCTTAAATGTACAAAATAATCATTCATGTTTTTTGTGGTGTTAAATTCTAAATTATCAGTATTAGAATTTTTATATGTGTAAATAAGTTCGGTGTTATTTTCTATAATATCTTCTTTATTTATAATTTTAACAAGATTTAATTCGGTTTCGATTTTCGAATTTATTTCGAATAATAATTTAGAAAGTTTGTTTTTATATGAAAAAAAATAGTATTTATCATCATTGTCGTTTTCTATTTTTTGTAAATAAATAGACAACTTACTATAAGAATCTTGTAAAGTGATTTTTTCATATAAAGAATAAATATAATAAATAAAAACTATTTCGTTAGCTTTATCTTGAGACAACCATTGTCATTTAATGCTATTATAAATAAAAGAAAATATGATTAGATTATCTTTGTGTACTAATATTGTACTACCTGAAGTTTTGCTTCTTTGGAAAAGATTATTTTTAAATTCTTCATCTATTTTTTTAAACTTTTTATTTTCTAAATATTCTTGATAAGTTATATCGTTTATATTATCAATGTAAAATTTATTAAATGTTTCTAATAATTTTTCATCTTCTTTGAATGGTTTTGTATCGCTTTTAATAAAAGTATCTAAACTTATAAAATGATTTACATTTTTTTGAATTTCTGAAAAAATATTATCAAAAATTAGTTCATCTTGAATATTTACTAAAAAATCTGATAATAAATAAGAAATAGAATTATTTATTTTTTCACTTTTAAAATTAAAAATTAAGTTATACACATTATTAACGTATTCATTAGATTCTTTTGTTGCATTTATCATTTCTACAGAAAATTCAATAATTATTTTTTCTTTTGTCTGAAAATATAAGTTTATAAAACTTTCTTCTTTATTAATATTTTCTTCAGAATTTAAAAATTTCTTAATCTCATTTAATTTAGGTTCACTAAAAATATTAAATTTTAAGCTATTGCTAAAAAATCTTTCTATCTTTTCATTGAATAAATCTGAAGAAAAAGTAAAATAATCCTTAAAAAAATAAGCATTATTTGCTTTATATATTCCTAATAGTTGTTTCTTTAGATTCTCACTAATAGAAAAATGAGAAATTATTTTCACTATTGCTTTGCTATTTTCTGAATTAGTTGATTTCATAATATAATTATATAACTTAATAAATATATTTGAGAAAGATTTATTAGTTTTATCTAAATAAAACAATAATTTACGTGTGACTAAATAGATATATTTTGAATAAACTTAAATTACCAAGGCAAAAAGCGTAAAAATGCTTAAAATTTTCTATCTTTTGCTTCGTTTTTTTTTTTTTTTGCAAAAAGTAATAAAATTAAAATAATAAGAAAGGGACAAAATTAGTAAAATCAAGGAAATAAAACAAATTGGAAAGACAACTTTAATTATGGATATAATTAGTTTGTTTTAGTTTGAATAACAACAGATATTATCATAAATTTTCAAATAAACTACATTTTTGAAGTTCTTGTTAAAAAAATGAAGAATTCTTTAAAAATGGTTTAGACATAATAAAAGTGTTTTCTTTCAGTTTATTTATAATAATAAGTTTCATTGTGGGTTTGGTTGCTTTGGTTTTTAAAATAATGATAAGTAGAATGATACCAAGTTTATATAGCAAAAAATTAGCAGATGTTAAGTTGTGTTATGTACTATCAAGCTTCTTTGGAATAATATTTACTTTCATGGGTTACAAAAAACTTAAATCTTTTGAGTTTTCCAACCAAATCGCACAAGAAGAAAAATAAATATTCAAAAAATAAAGAAAGATTGTCAATGTATAAAATGTATAAAAGGTTATGAATATGGTTTTGAACTTTTTAAATTACAAAACGCAACCAGACTAACTTTAATATTTAAAATAATGTCTCTTATTGTTATTCAAATTATATTTGTTACTATATTTTAATTATTAACAGTTTTGTTTCTGATACTAATAATAATTATTTACCTTATGATTCAACTTACTATTGTAATTACAGATATAAAATGTCACTTTTTATAAATATGTGTTAATTTAATGAT
>NZ_JBTGVC010000031.1:0-5150 GCF_054343375.1 Mycoplasma sp. Z386 | reverse complement strand
GAGGACATTTTGATTAGTAAATACCCCGGGACATTTTGATTAATAATTTGCATAAGTCAATAATTTTATAAATAAGTATTTTATTGATTATTATTTGGAATTTGAGTTTTAATGAATTCTAAATGTTTTTTAACTGCTAATAAAAAATCATTTGTTTCTTCTTGTTGTTCTGGTCCTTTAACTGTGTTTTTTAAGTGTTCAAATGTATATTGTAATCTATTAAAATTTTCTTTACTTGGTTTATTAAAGAAAGTTTCGGTTCGATCTGTATATTCTTCATAAAAATTGTTGGAATATCTAATTTGATTTGTATTATCAGGTTGGAAAAAACTTAAATTAGAAAAAATATTTGAAAATGTTCAGATAGATAATAAAGAAATAAAAAGTGAGAAAAATATTTTTTTATTAGGTAAAAAAGGTATTAAAGTAGAAACAACAAAAATCTGAAATATAACTATATGAAAAATTAAATTTTTAATATTATTATTCTTTTTAGATTCATGATTTAAACTATCAATTAATTTATTAAAAGTTTCAGTAACTTCTTTCAAAGAACTTTTTGCTTTATTACTAGTATCTTGATCAGAAGAAAATTCTGATAAATTGAAATAATTTTTAAAATTTTTATATAAATCATTTTTTCTATATTTTTCCTTTGTATTTGAAAAAATATCTTCATATTTTAAACTCAGAATATCTTCTTTTAATTTTAGTAACTCATTTTTTCCTTCATTTGTTAAATTATTAATAAATTTTTTTATATTTTTTTCATTTTTTAATTCTGGAATAATATTTAATTTGTATTCTATTTTAGGTGTTGATTTTGAATTAATAGTAAAATTTCAAATCATTGTATTTTATTAATTTTCCTTGGTAAATACATAAAATAGAAAATCTGTTTTTCTTTTTTCTCTATCCATTCCTACGTGAATTTGAAGATGTTTTTTAAATAAATTATCTAAATATACAAGCAACAGAAGAATAACGGCTAAAGAAAATAAAATAATTGCTACATTAGAACTTTTTAAATAAATATTTGCAAAGTTAAGAGCACTTGCACTTAAAAATAAAAGAATAATACATAAAAAATTTACTATCATTATTTTTTTAAAATTTCTGATTTGTTTTTCAGTCATTATTTTAGAATTTTCCATTCTTTCTTTATTAGTAAAGCAAATATAAAGTTCTCAAAGTTTTGCTTCTTTTGGAGGATTATTTTTACTAAAATAATTTTTTGAAATAAGTAACAAACTTCCTATAATAAAACCCCCAATCACTAATGATATTGTTAAGTAAAAATTAAATCTTTGTAAATCAAAAAATAAATTATAAACCGAAAATCCAATTATTAATACTATAATAAAACTAAAAAATAAAACATTCAAAAAAAGAAAGAAAATCTTTATAAATTTTAAATTTTTGTTAGTAGTTTCCATAATGTGAACCGTGACCATAAAATTTTCTTTCTATTTTATTTAAATTTTTGTTAATAGCATTAATAAAGTCATTTAATTCTTCATTATCTGCACCACTTTTTTGTATAAATTCTTGATTCCATAGTCTTTGAAAAATTTTTCTAAGTTCTATTAAATTTTCTTTTGAAGGATCAGCAAAGTACACCAATCTTTGTTGTGTATAATTTTCTAAAAATTCTTTAATATATGAAGACATATAAGTATAATCTTTCTCTGTTAAAGTAGATCCAGCTATAGAAGTTCCTACTGAAGCAGCGAGAAGAGTTCTTGAAACAACACCGGAAACAGCAGCACTTGCACCAAAAGTAAAAGGTATTGCAGTTATACCAAGAAGACCTATAAATACTTGAGAACCAATTATTCAACCTTTTTTTGTTACATAGTCATTTCTATCATTAGAAATTCTATTTTTATAAGATTCATATGTTTTTTTTAGTTCCTCAAATGTGGTTTCTTCATAAGTTAAGGAACTTCTGTCAGAAATAAAATATTCTTTTGTTTTTAAAGAAGATTTTATTTCATTGTAAAAAATGCTTTTTTTATATTCTTCTTTAATTCTTTCAAAACTTCTTTTAGGAAATTTTAAGCCTGAAAGTTTGTAAAAATCCTCATAATTTAAATTTAACACTTTTTCTGCTAATTTTAAAAGTCTTATTTTATGTTTTTCTGATAAAGAATTTATCATTTCTTTATAGACGAATTTATTTTTACTTTCATTTTTATAATTTAAATTTTGTATATGTTGAACATTGATTTCCATGTTTTCTCCTTTTAATTTTTTAATTTTGTTTTTAATAGATCTAAAACTAATGTATAAAAATTAAATACTATATATAAAGATAAAACCTCATTTTTATAATATTTTTCTATTTTTACTTTGTGAAAAGAATCAGAAATAAAATTTTGAAATAACTCCAATTTATTTTTAATATTTTTATCTTGTTTATTTAAGAAGAAATTTAATCCATAATTTTGCTCTATGTTTTCTAATTTATTTTTAGTTAAGAAAACAGAAAAGAAAGAATCTCTTAATTCAAAAATAACTTCAATTTTTTCAAAAAACTTTCTTTTTCTTTTAATTAAATATATTAAAAATTTTTTTAAATTTGGAAAATTATTAATTTCTATTTTAAACTTTTCAAAATTCTTAAGTATTTTTTCATAATTTTTATAAAAATTCATTTTAGAACCAAGTAATTGAAAATATAAATCACTTATTATATTATCTTTAAAATATTTTCACAATTCTAAATTGCAAGTTTTTTTCATAAAATTAAAGTTTTGTTCTATTAATTTTAGTGATAATAACAATTTTTTTCTAAAATATATATTTTTTTCATATAAATAAGTTAATTTAAAGATTTGTGAAAGTTTTGAAGCAAATCTATATTTTTCATTTGTGTAATAAAAATTTAATATTGGATGTTTTTTATAATAAATTGGTTTTATTTCTTTAGACAAAATTATTTCCAATTTTATTTTGCTAAATTTTTTTTAATTAAGTAAGATTTATAAACTTCGTTATTTATATATGATTTTTCTATGTTAAGTGTCTCTTCTATTTTTTCTCAATCTGTATTTTTTTCTTTAAGATTTTGATTATTTTTAGGAAATAAAATATCTAAATCATTAGGTTTAACATCTATAAAACCATCTAAGTAAAAGCTGAAACTCCCTTGGATTATAAAAGGGATATCGACTTTTAAAATAGATTTTAATAGTAAATTAATTATTTTTAAATTATCTTTTATAAGAAAATTATTTTTTATAAACATAAAATAAAATATCACTTCACTTTATTTTTCTCCCCATTCCTACATGGATTTGTAAATATCTATTTAAAAAAAATATAATATATAAAATTAACATAAAAGAAATGAAAGTTAATACTTGAGTTAGACTAAGAAAAATAAAATTTTCAAAATTTCAAATATTTACTTTGAAACAAATATTGAAAATAATTAATAGAGTAAAAGAAATGTATAAAAATGTTATGATAAATTTAATTATTTTTAGTTTTTCTTGACTGATTTTCTTCGTAGATTTAACTCTATCATAATTAGGAATACAAAAATAAAATTCTCAAATTTTTACGTCTGTTTCATAATTAAATTTTTTATTTTTTTTAGTTATAATATTTAAAATTACTATTGGAATGGGTATTAATTTAGATAAAATTTTATAGTACCATAAATCATTTTTTACAAAAATTAAATTTTGTATAATAAATCATAAAAATAAAATTAACAAACTTAATATAAAAGTAATATGAAAAAAAATAAAAACATTTTTTAAAATAACATATTCTTTTTTTGTTATTTTAATAATTTCCATAATAATTAGAATAACCAACTAAAATATCTTTTAATCTCATTAAATCTTTGTGCAAAAATTCTAGAAAATTATTTAATTCTGTGTTTGAATCGTTTCTATATTTTACAAAATCTTTTTCTAAAAATTGATTATAATAACGGAATAATCTATCTCAGTTTGCTTGAGTTTGATGGTTTAAAAATACAAGTCTTCCATCTGTATACTCTTCAATTAAATTATTTAAATATTTTAAATTTCTTCCGTTTTCATTTTCACCTTGTGCTAAATTAGCAATTAAAGTTCCTAAAGAAACAAAAGATAAAACTCCACTAATTACTGGAGACAAAAATGAAACAGCTCCAATTCAAGTAGCCTTATCACTAATATTTTCTAATGTTTTTTTTCTATTTTCTAAACTATTAGAGTCTTGTTTAAGTTTTTTGCTATAAATATTGTACATATTTTGTAATTCTTCAAATGTTGTAGCTTCATCTGAAATTCTACTTCTTGTAGAAATAAAATATTCTCTTGTTTTTAAGGAAGATTTAATTTCATTATAAAAAATATTTTTTTTATATTCTTCTTTAACTCTTTCAAAACTTCTTTTTGGAAATTTTATAAAAGACAATTTATAAAAATCTTCATATTTTAAGTTAAGTACTTTGTCAGCAAGTTTTAAAATCCTAACTTTAGTTTTTTCTGGCAAGTTTAGTAATATATTTTTATAATCAATACTTTTAATTTTATGTGTATTTTCAAAATTATTTTTATTAATTTCTGATATATTTTTATTAATTTCAATGTTAAAATTCATAATTCTCCTTATTAATATTTTCCAAAATTTCTTTGGAATACAATTATATTACTAAAAATAAAAATATTCATAAAAATCCAAATTTTTTTTGAAAACTTGAATTTTTTTATTATTTTTTAATAAATTTATCAATTTCTATATTAATTTAGAAAAAATAAATGATTATTTTTGCTTGTTAATCTTATTATTTATTAAGTTTATATTTTCTATTTTTATTTTCTCCAATAGATATTAACTTATTATTTTTAACCATATTTAAAAGTATTTTTCTAACTCTTGAAGATTTAATATTTAAAAGTTTTTCTATATCTTTAGATTTAAATTCTTCTTGTTGTTTTGCAAAATTTAAAACAATAAGTTCCTGATCTAAATTTTTATTTTCTTTATTAGCATCATTTTTAACATTCTTAAGATCTTTATTATGCTTTTTATTTTTTAGTTTATATTTCCTGTTTTTATTTTCTCCAACAGATTCTAATTTATGACTGTTAATCATATTTAAAAGTATTTTTCTAACTCTTGAAGATTTAATATTTAAAAGTTTTTCT
>NZ_JBTGVC010000030.1:0-6442 GCF_054343375.1 Mycoplasma sp. Z386 | reverse complement strand
TCATTAAATTAACACATATTTATAAAAAGTGACATTTTATATCTGTAATTACAAATACTTTTGATCCTTTTTTAATTTTTGACTTAAATTTATTTAAATCTTTTTAAATTATATCATTTTGCAATGTTTTTTTGGTTATAATATAATAAAAAAATAATTGCTTTTTTTGGACTGCTTTTAAGTTTTAATCATTTCAACCAACAAAAATATTACTTTAATAAAAGTTTTTATATCTAAAAATAATTTGCTTGACTTTTTAGGTATTATCTTATCTGCTAATTTACAACTTACAAAATATTTTGATTTCTTTTATAGAGCAAAACTATTTTTATTTAATACTTTTTATTTAATTTAACTATATTTTAATTAATTTACTTCTGAAGTAATAATAAAAAGTTCAAATTTTTTTATGTTTTTTTCAAAAAAATGATTTTTTTTTAACAAATTATTTATTTTAGGTATATAATTATTTATGGTTGTTATCAACCAAATATTTTCATTTATTAAATTTAAAATTATTGTATTTATTTTTTTATTATTGTTATATTCTTGTTATTAGATTATTTTGTGTATACCCCCTATTATATTTTAGTCTCCTTTCTAAGTTTTTAAATCTTTTAAAGTGTTATTATAATAACTAATCTTAATAATTAAAAATATAAAAAAATTGAAAATCCATTTTGAAAATTACATTACGTTTTCAATATCAAAATCAAGAACAAATTTTCACTGTTTATCTGTTCTTGATTTTTTCTTTTTTTTAGATAAATATAAATATTTTTATTTCTTTTTAATGTATAATTTTTATTAAATATAAAAAATTTTATTAAGGAGAAAAATGTCAAAAATTACAAGCATTCACGCTCGTGAAGTGTTAGATTCAAGAGGTAATCCTACTGTTCAAGTAGAAGTTAAAACAGAATTTGGTGGTTTTGGTTCAGCCATTGTTCCATCAGGTGCTTCAACAGGGACAAGAGAAGCTTTAGAATTAAGAGATCAAGATAACGCTTTTGCATCAAATTGATTTGGTGGAAAAGGAGTTATGCAAGCAGTTAAAAACGTTAATGAAAAAATTGCTCCTGTTGTTTTAGGAATGGAAGTTACAGATCAAAGAAAAATAGACTTAGCAATGATTAAATTGGATGGTACTCCATTTAAGAAAAATTTAGGTGCTAATGCTATTCTTGGGGTATCTTTAGCTGTTCTTAGAGCTGCAGCAGATGAATTAGAAATTCCTTTATATAAATATATTGGGGGAACAAACGCAAGAAAATTACCAGTTCCAATGTTAAACGTTATTAATGGTGGAGAACACGCATCAAATACAATTGATTTCCAAGAATTTATGGTTATGCCATTAGGAGCCAAAACAATAAGAGAAGCTTTACAAATGGCTAATAAAGTTTTCCACAACTTAGCTAAATTATTAAAAAAAGCAGGACACGGAACACAAGTTGGTGATGAAGGTGGATTTGCTCCTAACTTAAAATCACACGAAGAAGCTTTAGACTTTTTAGTTGAAGCTATTAAAGTTGCAGGATTTACACCAGCAACTAAAGGTGAAAATGCTGTTGCTATTGCTTTAGATGCTGCATCATCAGAATTATATGATTCAAAAACTAAAAAATATACTTTTGGAAAATTAAAAGCGGCTATCGAAACTAAAAAAGAAGGATTTGCAAGTTTAACTGATAAAGTTGAATTTACAACAGATGAATTAGTAGAATACTATGGAAAATTATTTGCAAAATATCCAATTATTTCTGTAGAAGACGGATTTGCAGAATCAGACTGAGAAGGATTTAAAAAATTTAATCAAAAATTTGGTTCAACTCACCAAATAATGGGAGATGATTTAACCGTTACAAATGCTTCTATTTTATCAGAAGCTATTGCACAAGGTTCAATTAACTCAATTTTAATTAAATTAAATCAAATTGGTTCAGTTTCTGAAACACTTGACACAATTGAATTAGCACATAAAGCAGGATTTACAGCTGTTGTATCACACCGTTCAGGTGAATCAGAAGATACAACAATTGCTGATTTAGCAGTTGCAGTAAATGCAGGTCAAATTAAAACTGGTTCTTTATCAAGAACAGATAGAGTTGCAAAATATAATAGATTATTAGCAATTGAAGAAGAATTAGCTGAAGCAGCTGAATACGATGGAGAAAAAACTTTCCACAACTTAAAAAGAAATGTTAAGTAATTAAATTGTTTTAATATGCCACAAGATGTAATAAAAATTATTTTTATAGTAATTTGATTATTGATAATATTAAGTTTTATTATTTTAGAACTAGCTACTAATGGAATTTGAACAGCATTAACAAGTATAAGTGCTATTCCTTCATTAATTATTGCTTTAGCAACTAAAGGGGTTTATTGAAGCATAATAGCTCAAATTCTTACTTTTATTGTTGTTTGAATTATTATCTATTTTTCAACATATAAATTACTTAAAAATAGACTTTATTCTACCAAAATAGGTGTAGAAAGAATTCAAGGTTTAACTAAATCTAAACCTAATATTTTAATTGAAGATAGTTATGAATATGGAGAAGATACTCAAAATTATGGAAAAATTAAAATTGATGGTAAATTTTATAGAACTATTTCAGTTGAAGGTCAAGGAAAAATAGAGAAAGGAAATTGAGTAAAAGTTAAATTTGTAAAAGGAAATATCCTTTACATAGAAAAAACAACTCAAAAGGAAAATTAGTATGATTTGAATTATCGTTGTTTCTGTTCTTGCTATTGCCATAATTATATTATTAATAATAACTTTAATAAGAAGCATTAGAATTATTCCACAATCTGAATTTGCTGTAGTCGAAAGACTTGGTAAATATAACAAAACACTTAAAAACGGAATAAATTTCCTTTTACCTTTTGTAGACAGAATTGTTAAAAGAGAAAACTTTAAAGAAAAAGTTTTAGATTTCCCAGAACAAGATGTTATTACTAAAGATAATGCAGGAATAAGAGTTGACACAGTTGTCTTTTTAGAAATTACAGATCCTAAACTCTTTGTTTATGGAGCAGAAAATTCTATGAAAGCCATTGAAAACCTTTGTGCTACAACACTAAGAAATCTACTTGGTGAATTAGAATTAGATGAAGCATTAATTTCAAGAGATACTATCAACTCTCAATTAACATTAATTTTAGATGAAGCGTCTGATTCTTGAGGAATTAAAGTACATAGAGTAGAGATTAAGAATATTATCCCTCCTAAAGAAATTCAATCAGCAATGGAAAAACAAATGAAAGCAGAAAGAGAAAAAAGAGCAAATATTCTTGAAGCAGAAGGAAAAAAAGCTTCTCAAATCCTTCTTGCTGAAGGGCAAAAAGCTGCTAAAATTCTTGAAGCTGAAGCTGATAAACAATCAGAAATTCTAAAAGCTGAAGCTAAAAAAACAGCTGAAGTATTAAAAGCTGAAGCCGATCAAAAAGCAATTGAATTATTAAATCAAACAAATATTACAAAAAATATTCTTACTTTAAAATCTATTGAACAACTTGGAGTTCTAGCTAACGGCCAAGCAACTAAAATTATTTTACCACCTAACTTAGGTGACGTTGCTAAAACAATGAGTGTTGCTTCTGAAATATTTAAAGAAGGTGACAAAAAATAAAAACAAAAATATCAAACTAACAAGTTTGATATTTTTAATTTATTTTTTAAAACTAATTTGATTTGTCAAATGCATCAGAAGCAATACTTACTTTTTCTTTATCAATTTCATTAATATTATTTGTTTTTATATCATTTAATTTAAATGCTTCTTTACTTATTATTAATTTTGATAATGGTTCTACAAAGTGAACTGATGTTATTTTATTTCTTTCAAATGCTGCTTTTGAAATTAACTCCAATTTATTTGATTTAAAATCTAAAGAAGTAATTTCATTGTTAAAAAAGGCTGAAATTCCTATTGATTTTAAATTAGAATTTTCTGAAATAACAAATTTTGAAATTTGATTATTTGCAAATGCTTGTTTTCCAATATAAGTTACTGAATCTGGTAAAATAATTTCTTTTATTTTGTTTGTTTCAAATGCATAATTACCTATTGTTTTTAAAATAGTTGCTTTTGAAAAATCTAATTCTTGCAACTCATAATCTATTTTTGATGTTGGTAATGTTCTATTTGTGAAAGCTGAATCTTCAATTATTTCTAAAGTTGGAGGAAAAATAATTTTTTTAAGATGATAAGAAACGATAACTTGGTTATCAACACCATCTTTTTTTATTGTTTCACTTAATAAAATTTCTCTACTTTTTTCACCAGCAAAAGCTCCTGTGTATATAGTTGTAATGGATTCTTTGCTCAAGTCTAATGTAAAGGTTTTATGTTCTTTATCAAATATAACATTAACAAATTCTCCTTTATCATTTTTCTTATTTACAAGATTCTCTCCTTGTTTGGTATTTGCATTATTGTCGCCACAAGAAACAGCGACGATAGGTAAAACTAATAATGGACTTATAGATAAAAATATTTTTTTCATAGTTTAAATTTTACACTATTATTTTATTTTCCAATTATAATTTAATAATATGTATAATTTAATTTCAAAAAATAAGCCTCAAGGCGATCAACCAAAAGCAATTAAAGAACTTTCCGACGGAATAAAAAATAATAAAAAATACCAAGTCTTACTTGGTGTTACAGGTAGTGGAAAGACTTTTACTATGGCTAATGTTATCAAAGAAACAAATAGACCAGCTCTGATTTTATCACATAACAAAACTTTAGCTTCACAACTCTTTTCAGAGATGAAAAGTTTGTTTCCAGAAAACAAAGTAGAATATTTTGTTTCTCACTTTGACTACTATAGACCAGAATCTTACTTACCAGCTAAAGATGTTTATACGGAAAAATCCAGTAAAACAAACTGAGATTTAGAATCTATGAGAATGTCCACTATCAATGCTTTAGTAACTAGAAGAGACACAATTGTTGTCTCTTCTGTTGCTGCAATTTACGGGGCACTTGATCCAAAAGAATATCAATCTAATCTTTTTTATATCGAAGTAGGAATGAAATTAAATAGAAGTGATTTATTTAGAACTCTAGCAAAAATAGGTTATGAAAGAACTGATATTGATTTAGAACCAGGAAAATTTAGAACTAAAGGGGATGTTGTAGAACTTTTTCCTGTATGAACTGAAGAATTAACTATTAGAATTGATTTTTTTGATGATGAAATTGAAAATATAGTCTATCAAGAAAAATTAAGTAAAAAAACTACAAAAAAAGTTAAAAATTTTGTTATTTATCCAGCAAACTCTTATACAGTAACTAATGATACAATTGAAAGAGCTGTTAAAACTATTGAATTAGAATTAGAAGAAAGATTATCTTATTTTGACAAGGAAAATAAATTAGTTGAAAAACAAAGATTAAATGACAGAGTTCGTAATGATATTGACTCACTAAAAGAATTTGGTTTTTGCTCTGGAATAGAAAACTATTCAAGACATATGGATGATAGAAAAGAAGGCGAGAAACCTTATACACTTTTTGATTATTTACCTAAAGACACACTTATCTTTATCGATGAGTCCCATATGACAGTTCCACAACTACAAGCAATGTATAAAGGTGATTATCAAAGAAAAAGAAATCTTGTAGATTATGGTTTTCGTTTGCCTTCCGCTTTAGATAATAGACCTTTAAAATTTGAAGAATTTGAAGAAATAGATAATCAAATTATTTATATTTCAGCTACTCCTTCAGATTATGAAGTTGACAAAACGCACGGAGAAATTACAACACAAATCATAAGACCTACTGGTCTTGTTGATCCAATAATTGAAATTAAATCAACTAAAAATCAATTAGAAACTATGTATAAAGAAATTGATAATCAAATTAAAAATAATGAAAGAGTTATTATCATAACAGGAACCAAAAGAATGGCAGAAGAGTTATCATCTAATTTTAGAGAAAAACACTATAAATCAGCTTATATTCATTCTGAACACAAAACTTTTGAAAGAAATGACATATTAAGAAAATTACGTAAAGGAATTTATGATGTTGTTGTGGGAGTTAATCTACTGAGAGAAGGGATAGATTTACCAGAAGTTTCTTTAATTATGATTCTTGAAGCTGATACCAACTCATTTTCCAGAACAAAAGCTGCACTAATTCAAATGATTGGTAGAGTAGCTAGAAACGATCACGGTAGAGCAATTTTATTTGCTGATTCTATTACAAGCAATATTGAATCTACTTTAAAAGATAATGAAGAAAAAAGAAAAATTCAAATGGAATATAACAAAAAACACAACATCATTCCTAAAACTATCATTAAACCTATTTTTGACCCCATTCAATCAGTTGAAACAATTGATGCTTTAGAAAAATCTTCAAAAGTCAAAGATAAAAAAGAAAAAGAAGAAATAATAAAAGCACTAATAAAACAA
>NZ_JBTGVC010000029.1:0-9035 GCF_054343375.1 Mycoplasma sp. Z386 | reverse complement strand
TATATACAATCTAAATTTTATTATTTTTTTCTTTGTTAACTGGGAAACACAGGAAGTTTTTAGATTATAGAAATCAACCATAATATTAAAATACTAAAAAACTCATTCAAACGAATGAGTTTTATTATTAATATTTTGGTTGATCGTATTTCTTTTTAAGTTTTAATAAGATAGGAACTAATAATGTTAATATTGTTGTATAAATTGGAATTGTAATTAAACCTTTTAAAATTATTGGAGTAAGATAGAAGTAGAAATATCCACTAATTTCTCTTCCTTTATTTGTTTTAACAGCGATAAAACGATTGTAATAATTAATAAAAGCAATCGGTCCTCAAAGTCAACGGAAAATGATTATTATAATGCAAATAGTTGCGAAAATAAAGGTTAAAAGGTAATAAATTTCTTTTTTAGTCTTAAAATATTTAAAAATAAAGAAACTAAAAACTGCAATACTTACTATTGAAAAAATAGAAATAAAAGTTAATACTATTTCTTTTGTAAAAAAACTTCTTCAGTCTTTATTAATATTTTCAATTCTAACATTTTTGGTAGTATTTAAAACTTCTAAAAAGTAAATTAAAAGCATTGTAACTATTACCAAAGCAAATGAAGTGATTATAACTATAAAACTTCATTTATTTTTTAATTGGTAAATATATAACAAAGATCAAGAAACTATAGCGATAAGTGGTGGTACAATTGCATATTCAATCATTCAAGTTGCTATACTTCCAACTATTAGCAAAGTAAAAGTATCTGCAATTATTGCAAGAAAAGCACCTTTAAAAGGTCCAAAAACTAAACCTAAAATAATACTAAAAGGTATTTCAAAACTAATGTTTAATTTACTTGTAAAAATCGTTAATCTTAAAATAGAAGTAATTATTAAATAAATAGCAATTAAAATTCCACTTAAAACTATATCGGAAATTGTAATTTTAAAAATTTTTGATTTAGTAAAATACTTGGAATCAGTTGATGGTGTATTTGGTTGTAAATTTGTTGTTTTTGTAATACACCTTCTTTATTTATTTAATTTAAAGTGTTTTAAAACGTATTGTTTTACTGATTCATAATCAAGTTTTATTTTTTTATAAACTAGATCACCTGGAGCTGAATAACCAAAATCATCATGTCCAATATTGTGTCTTGCTAATTTAGCTCATCCAAAAGTAGAAGCCGCTTCAATAGAAATAGTGTTCATAGGGTTTCAAAGCACTTTATTATCTCAGTTAGATGCTGAAATAACGTTTAAATCAAATTCTTTACCAATTTTTAGTGCTGTTGCTAGTTCACTTCCTGTTGCAACTAAAGCGTATTTAGAATTTGTTTTATTCACAAAGTAACTTCCTTGTTTAAATAAGTCTTTATTTGTTGAAGCAAGTGAAGTAATGTTTTGTCTTGTTAGAACTATAACGTGTGGTTTATTTACTGAATTAATTGCTAATTCATATGAAGCAATTACTTCTTTTTCATCAGCAGGTCTTAAAACTTTAATTCCAGGCAATGATCTAAGCATAGCTAATTGTTCAATTGGTTGGTGAGTTGGTCCATCTTCCCCAACAAACACTGAATCGTGTGTAAATACATAAGTTACAGGCAATTTCATTAATGCTGAAAGTCTCATTGCTGGTTTTACATAATCTGAAAATACAAAGAATGTTGAAACGAAAGGTTTTAGAACTGAGTGAAGTGCGAGTCCGTTTGCAATTGCTCCCATTGCAAATTCTCTAACTCCAAATAATAGGTTTCTTCCTTGTCTGTTTTCAACTGAAAATACCCCATCAGCTCCACCAACTTTTGTAGAAGCAACTAAGTCTGCTGATCCACCAATTCAGTGTTGTGTATTTTCGTTTAAATATTTAATAACAGCACCTGAAGAATTTCTAGTAGCATCATTTTCTTTTAATGTTAAATTAATAGAAATTTCTTTATTAGCATTTTCTAAATAATTTTTTAATTCTTCTGATTCTACAAAAGAATTTTGTGCATCTTCTCCACGTTTAAACAGAGTTTCTCTGTAATATTGTTCAACTTCTTGTGGTAATTCAAAATCATCCATTGTTCAATTTAATTTGCTTTTTAGGTTTTCAAAGTCTTTACCAAGTGGAGCACCGTGCACATCGCTTGTTCCTTGTTTTGTTGCACCTTCACCAATGATTGTTTTTACTTCTATAAATGAAGGTTTTTTAGATGATTTTGCTTTTTCAATTGCTTTAGAAATTTTTTCTACATCATTTTTTACTTGTTGGTAGAAAAATCCAAGTGATTCCATTTTTAGTCTTAAATCATCTGCATTTACTGCTTCAACTTTTGTATCAAGTTGCACATCATTTGAATCGTGTAAAATAATTAATTTGTTTAATTCTCATTTTCCTGCAAGAGATAAAGCTTCATTAGCAACTCCTTCTTGAAGGTCTCCATCACCACATAAAACATATGTATAGTGGTTAATTTCAGAAAATTTAGAATTTAAATGACTTTCTGCAAGTGCAAGTCCTACTCCCATTCCAATTCCTTGACCAAGTGGTCCAGTTGTTGCTTCAACTCCTATTGTATGTCCAAATTCTGGGTGACCTGGTGTTAAAGAATCCATTTGTCTAAAGTTCATTAAATCTTCTTTTTTAATTAATCCTAAAACTCTTAATTGAGCATATAATAATGCTGAACCGTGTCCTGCTGATAAGATAAATCTATCTCTATTAATTCATTCTGGAGACATTGGGTTAAAAACTAAATGTCTTGAAAATAAAGTGTGCATAATTGTTGCAGCACCTAAAACAATCCCTGGGTGACCTGAATTTGCTTTATTTATTGCTGCTGTTCCATTAATTTTTAAAGTATTAATGGAAAGTTGATCTAAATTTTTATTGTAGTTCATTTTTATCCTTTAATTTTATTTTTTATTTATTTTTCCTTTATAAAACAATGAAATATTTTCAGCATCTATCCCTATAAGTAACTTAATTGATTCTCTTAAAGAGTTAATTAAGTTATTGATAATATCGCTAAATTCATGTTTGTTTTCATAAATGTAAAATTGAGCTTCTATACTAATATTGGTATTGGAATTGTTAAATTTTATCTTAACATCACCATCTAGTTTTACAAAATCAGTTTTAGAAAATACAGATTTTACTGTTTGTAAAAATGATTGTTCATAAACAGTATAAATTTGATTAAGACCGTAATTAACAATAACATAATTCATATTTATTTACCAGCTCTTCCAACGTATTTTCCTGTTTCACTTGAAACAATAATAATTTCACCTTCTTTAATAAACATAGGTGTTTCAACTTCAAAACCTGTTTCCACAATAACTTTTTTTTGTGGGTTTGTTGTAGTATTTCCTTTAACAGCTTCTGGAGCTTCAATTACTTTTAATTCAATATTGATAGGTAATTCAATATCTAAAATTTCTTGTTCGAATTTTCTAACAATAACTTTTAATCCGTCTTTTAAAAAGTTTAATTCTCATTGAAGTTTAGAAACATCAATTCCAATTTGTTCATAGGTTTCTTCATCCATTAAAATAATTTCGTTTCCGTCGTTATATAGATAATTCATACCTGTTTTTTCTATATGAGCTTTTTCAACTTTATCTCCACCTGTGTAGGATTTAATTGTTGTAGCTCCTGTTCTTAAGTTTTTTACTTTTGCTTTAACTGTTGCTTGACCTCTACCTTGTTTTGAGTGTTGGGACTCTAAAACAATAAAAAGTTCACCATCTTCTTGATAAGTTATCCCTGGTTTAAAATCATTAACATTAAACATTATTCCTCCTAATTAAATATTATTTTAATTATAATATATTTTTAAAAAGTTTTATAATTTAATATTATGAATCAAATAGGATCACTAGAAAATAAAAAATTAGATGGTTTACCTTTATGAGCAACCATTTTATTTGGATCTCTTTTCATTGTTCTTGGAATTATTTTATTTTTCTATTATCCAAGAACAAAAAGAAAAGCACAAGAGTACAAAGAAAAGCAATTAATTAAATATAAAGAAAAAAACAACCAAAAGAGTGTAAAAAACATTGACTATGAAAGCACTGGAATGTATTTACCAGTTTGAGAAAAAATAAAATTAGTTAGTCCTTTATTTTTTGGTCTTGTTTTTTGTATTATAGGAATTTCCTGAATTATTGGAGGAACTATTGTTTTATAAAACAAAAAAATAATATAATAATAATTAATAAAATTAATAGTTTTCACCTAAAATTATTAATTGATTGGTATAATATAAGGAGAAAAATCATAGGAGGAAATTTATGTTAAAAATTTTTAATGAAGCAACTAATGTAAAAGTTGTGGAAACAGCTGGGGGAGTAGGTCTTGGTGGTTGAATAGGTATTGTTATTGCTGTTGCAGTAATTTTATTTATTGTTGGTGGTATCATCGGAGTTTTAGTATCTAAGAAAATGTTTGAAAAACAAATAAAAGAAAATCCTCCAATTACTGAAAAAATGATTAGAGCTATGTTCCTACAAATGGGAAGAAAAGCTTCTGAAACACAAATTAAAGCTGTTATGCGTTCAATGAAAAATGCTAAAAATAACTAACTTAGGAAACTAAGTTTTTTCTTTCGCTTTTTTTGAAAACATCTATTTTTCCTTTATTTTAATAAATTAAAAAATAAAAAAATACCTATAAAGGTATTTTCTTTGGACAATATATTGAAATGGTACGCCCTAGAGGATTCGAACCTCTGACCCAATGGTTAAAAGCCATTTGCTCTACCTGCTGAGCTAAGGGCGCACTGGTGCTCGAAACTGGACTTGAACCAGCACGGTGTTGCCACCGAGGGATTTTAAGTCCCTTGCGTCTACCTATTCCGCCACTCGAGCTTGTCTCGTATTAACATACTTTTATAATTATACTATTTTTTTTAAAAAAACCAAATTTTTTTGAGATTTTTTTAAAATTTTTTATTTGATATTATTTATTATTTAGTAATTATCATAAAAGTATATAAATTATAATAAAAATTTTAAATATTTTAAGAAAAAAGTGAAATTTTTACAATGATAGCAGAAAATAAAAACCGCTTGGTGCAGTTTAAAGTTAATATTTTGAATTTAAATATTTTCGTTGATAATTTCTCTAATTTTTTCAAAATTTATTTGTTCATGTACATCTGTGTTGTATGAAAAATCTATAACTTTATTTTGATTGTTTAACACTATATAACCACGATTTAGTAAAAATACTTGATCAATTAAAAATCCGTATTTTAGTCCAAATTCTCTATGTTTGTAGTCTGAATAGATTTCAATATTAGGTAATAAATTTACTGATTTTCACTCAGCAATAGCACTTGGTAAATCAAGTGAAATAGAGATAAATCTTACTTCTTTAAATTCTGATGCTAATTTAGAAATTTCTTTTGTTTGTTCATCACAAACTCTAGTGTTTAAAGAAGGAAAAATAGAGATAATTGTTAATTTATCAAAATTTTTGATTTCTACATCTTCAAACATTGTGTTAGTTGCTTTAAAAGAAATTACATCTCCTTTTTCAAGGGATTTTCCATTATTTAATAATCTATATTCTTTTTGTTTAAATTTTGTTGTCATTTTTAATCCTTTTTATTAATTTGTGCATAAAATAATTATATTTTACATTTTTTTTGGATTCATACATAATTTTTGCATTACAAAAAGAAAAATTATAAAAAAATCAAATTTTTTCACTCATTTTGTTTTCAAAATAACAATAAAATGTTTGCATAGAATCATTTTGATGTTCAAAAATCAGTTTATATCCTTTTTCAAAGAAAATATTTTTTGTTTTTTCTAGATTAATTTTACTTGTTAAGGAATTAAATTCTAATTCGTTGTATTTATAAATTTTCTTTAAAAAGTCACGTATTTTTTCAAAATTTAAATTTTGTGTTTTGCAATAATTTAGAAAATTTAAAAACAAAATAAGGTTTTTAAAAGGATTGTCAAAAACTAAAGAAGTTTTTTGTTCTATAGTAATATTCATTTTAGAATCCAAATTGACATTAATTAAGTTACTACCCTCTTTATTTAAAAGTCTCTGTTTAATTACTTCTAAATCTATTATTTTAAATAATTCATTATTCATTAAAATTTTGGTAGTATTTAATTCAGTATTTAAAAAATGACATATAGTAATAAATAGTTCAATATCACTTATTTTTATATATTTATTTTTATTTTTAACATAAAAAATAATGTTATTAAAGTCATTTTCATAATCTATTAAAACATCAGATTTTTTAAATAAATTAAAGTAAAGTTTATTAATCATTTTACTTTTAATTATGCTAAAAGGAGAATAATTAAATTTTAAATCCATTTTTCCAACTATCTTTTGTTGTAATAATTTAATGTCATTATTTTTATTTAAAAAACCTATATTAAGAATTTTAGAATCATTTTTTCGTAGCATAAAATCATTAATTAAAGTGGTTGCAAAATTTTCAACAATATTGTCAATTTTCAAAATTGAAAAACTATTATTTTTTTGAATGTTCTCAAATTCTAAATTTGTTTCATATTCAAAATAAAATTTCATTTTTTCAATTTCCTCTTTGCTCAAAAACTGCATATTTCCTTTATAAAAGCTAATACTTATTTCTTTGCTTAAAGGATTTTCACTAATATAAATAGAATAATCAAAACCTACTTTTCTAGAAGCAAAAGCAAACAAAGGAAAAAAAATAGAATCTTTTTTTCTTAATGTTGTAATTTGATTAGTATCTTTAAATTCAAATAAAGAAATAAAAATTTCACTAATTTTATCTGCTTTTTCGCTATTTTGATTTGCAATAAAAATTTTTTGTTTTTTATTTTCTTGAAAAATTAATTTTTCAAAAGCATAAATCAGTTTTTTAGCTCCATTTAAATCTAAAAATTCAAAGAAATTTGTACTTGATAAATTAAATTTGGACGTATTTTTTATTAAATAATTAAATATGTTTTTTTCTTTTTCCATTTTACTCCATTTGGTGTTTTTACATATGGCGGAGGTTAAAGGAATCGAACCCTTACCAATGGGTTTGGAATCCATTGTACTACCATTATACTAAACCTCCATAAAATTATTTTATGTTTATTTTTTCAATTCTTTCTTTTGCTATTTTAAAGTATTTTTCATCTTTTTCTATTCCAATAAAATTTCTTTTTAATTTTAATGCAGCAACCCCTGTAGTTCCGCTACCCATAAAAGGATCTAAAATTAAATCCCCTTCATTTGTATGAATTTTGATAATTTCTTCCATTAATTTTAAACTTTTTTGAGTAGGATGATCAACTTTCTCTTTCCCTGATACAATAGGGAACTCAAAAAGCGATCTTAAATATGGTTTTTCTTTTGGTTTATTAAATATTCATTTTGCTTTTTGTTTAACACCTC
Organism: Mycoplasma sp. Z386; assembly: GCF_054343375.1. NCBI lineage: Bacteria > Bacillati > Mycoplasmatota > Mollicutes > Mycoplasmatales > Mycoplasmataceae > Mycoplasma > Mycoplasma sp. Z386. The sequence continues at coordinate 1,641 of NZ_JBTGVC010000029.1, read as the reverse complement.
AAATTGCAAATTCCATATCTTGAACATATCTTCTATTTATATTTCTTGGCATTGGATTGCTTTTTTGTCAAACTAAAACATCTTTAACTTCTATTTTATTATTTTCTAGTTCTTTTATTATAAAACTCATATATTTATAAGAACAAAAAATAACTATTGAACCGTTATCGTCTAAAAGTTGCACATACTTTGAAATTCAACTAAATAAATCAAAATTTTGATCTCATTGTCCAAACAAAATTCCTTTTCTCGGTGAGTTTAGAGTTGAAAAATTATTTTCTTTTGAAATATTATAAGGTGGATCACAAATAATATGATCTACCATAATTTTATTTTCAATAAGATCATCAACTATTTTATAAGCATCACCATTATATAATTTATAATTACTTTCTTTTTCTTTTTTATTATATGACTTTGCAATTTGTGTTGCTATAGCTTTGGCTAAAAGTGGTGGAACAGCATTTCCTATTTGTCTGCAAATACTAGTTTTTGGTCCTAAAAAAACAAAACTATCGTAAAACTTTGTAGTCTTGCTGCTTCTCTTGGTGTAATAGAACGATTCAAAATAGGATGAGAATTTTTTCCATTAGAAGGTGTATCAAATCTAGTATCAATTGTAGGACTTACTTCATTTCATTTTAATCTTGATCAAGTTGTATTAAATTTTTGCTTACCTCAAAGTTCTTTTGGAAGGTGATTTTTATCACCTTCTGAAGGTATCATTTTTAACTTTTCTAAAGCAATTTGTGAATGATTTGTTGCTTGATGATTAAATAATTTATTGCTTTTCATTGTTTTTTGATACTCACTTTGTGCTTCAAATTTATAATCTGACTCAAAAGAACCTTCTGAAGATTCTAAATAATTTAAATCAGAAATAGCATCTTTAACAGTAACTATTTTTTCTGTATTTTTGATAGGTAATTCAATGTTTTTAGATAAAGAACCAATAATAATTGCTCTTTCTCTTTTTTGCGGTACTCCAAAGTCTTTAGCATTTAAAATTCCATAATTAATTTGATAACCAAGATTAGTAAATTTTTCATATATTTGCTTAATGAAATAACCATCTAGTGTATTTAAAAGGTTTTTAACATTTTCAATAACAAAAACTTCTGGTTTTAATTCTTTGACTAAATTATAATATTCTAAGAATAAAAAATTCCTTGGATCATCTAAACCTTTAAGTTTTCCTTTTAAACTAAAACCTTGACAAGGTGGTCCACCTATTATCATATTTATTTTTTCTTGTTTAGCAGTTTCAATAATTTGCGACTTTACTTCTTTTGAAGTTAAATCACCACAAATTATTTTAGTGTTAGGAAAGTTAAATTTAAAGGTTTTTAAGGCATTTTGATCAAAATCTACAGCAATACTAGTTTTAAAATCTTTATGTTGTTCAAAACCTGATGAAAAACCACCAGCACCTGAAAATAAATCTAAAATTTTAAATTCCATCCCTCTCCTTCTACGTTGCTACCATTAAATTATAAACATTTTTTTGCTTTTTTGAATAAAAATTCTTTCATTAAAAAGTTTATTATTTAAGTATTTAAATAATAAAAAAACTCCTTTCAGGAGCTAATAGTTCTTTCAAAACTGAATAGCAAATTACTTCTCAAATTAAATTAAATACCT
>NZ_JBTGVC010000028.1:0-9063 GCF_054343375.1 Mycoplasma sp. Z386 | reverse complement strand
GTTGAAAATGTGTCATTTTTTGCTAAGTATAGAAAAATAGTAAAAATTTAGGTTTAATATTTTCTTCAATAGAAGATCTAACTTCGTTATTTTTATTTAACAAACCAATAGAAGCGGTGTTTGCTCCAGTCAGTTCTTGATTAAAAGTTAATTCAATAAAAGATTGATTGTTTTTAAATAAGAATTTGCTATTTTCTAGTTTGTATTCCTTTTTGTTTTCTGGTGTTTTTTGAGAAACTTGGTTTTTATCACCACAAGAAATTACAAACAAAGTAGGTAAAGTTACTACTGATGAACCAATAAATAATAATTTTCTTTTTTTCATATTCCCTCTTTACTTTCAAATATAAATATTATTAAATTATAATATGAAATACAGAAATAATAAGGATTTTATTCTTTTATATTAAGTTGCTTCAATTTAAAATAAATCATTAATATTTTTAAAAAATAAAAATTTTTGCAAAAAAAAAAAAAAAGAAGAGTTTTTATGGTAGAATAATAACGCATAGAGAACTATCTATGCGAAATATTATAATTACTTTTAGATTTGTTTTATTTAATTTATTTTCTTAATTTTTAATTTTATTTTAATATAGTTTTGTTAACTCCTTTTACTTCACACATAATTTACACTTAATATACACACTATATATTTAAATTTTTAATTAAATTCTTGTAATTCATAAATTATATTTGTTTTCAATCATAAATTTAGTTAAATAGTCATATATATTAAAAATTCAGATAAATTAATTAATACTATATTCAAGCACCCATTAGGGTGCTTTCTTTTTATTTTTTTGTGGTATGAATAATTTTTATTTTTGCTTTTTTTTGGTAAAATATTAATGTATTTTATATAATAAATAAATACTAAAAATTAAACGCGATTGGATAGGAAATAGATGAAAGACTATTCTTTGGTTGGTTTTAAGCGCGTTTAAAATAAAATAAATTAATATAAATGAAAGGAAATATAATGGCAAAATTAAATTTTGATCGTTCAAAAGAACACGTTAATATTGGTACAATTGGACACGTTGACCATGGTAAAACTACTTTAACAGCAGCTATTGCTACAGTTTTATCAAAAAAAGGATTAGCAGAAGCTAAAGACTATGCATCAATCGATGCTGCTCCAGAAGAAAGAGAACGTGGAATTACAATTAACACAGCTCACATTGAATACGAAACAGAAAAAAGACACTATGCACACGTTGACTGTCCAGGTCACGCTGACTATGTTAAAAACATGATTACAGGTGCAGCTCAAATGGATGGTGCTATCTTAGTAGTTGCTGCTACAGATGGACCAATGCCTCAAACAAGAGAACACATCTTATTATCAAAACAAGTTGGGGTTCCAAAAATCGTTGTTTTCTTAAACAAAGTAGATATGTTAGTTGGTGAAGAAGAAATGGTTGACCTAGTTGAATTTGAAATTAGAGACTTATTATCTTCTTACGAATTCGATGGTGAAAACACACCTATCATTAGAGGTTCAGCTAAAGGTGCTTTAGAAGGAAAACCAGAATGAGAAGAAAAAATCTTTGAACTTATGAATGCAGTTGACACATACATCGATGCTCCAGTTAGAGAAATGGATAAACCATTCTTAATGGCGGTTGAAGATGTTTTCACAATTACAGGACGTGGAACAGTTGCTACAGGAAAAGTTGAAAGAGGACAAGTTAAAATTAACGAAGAAGTTGAAATCGTTGGTTACAAAGAACAACCTAAAAAAACAGTTGTTACTGGAATTGAAATGTTCAGAAAAAACCTTGATTCAGCTATGGCTGGAGATAATGCTGGAGTTTTACTACGTGGAGTAGATAGAACAGAAATCGAAAGAGGACAAGTTATTGCTAAACCAAAAACAATAGTTCCTCACACAGTATTTAAAGCAGCTATTTATGCTCTTAAAAAAGAAGAAGGTGGACGTCATACACCATTCTTCCAAAACTACAAACCACAATTCTACTTTAGAACAACAGACGTTACTGGTGGAATTAAATTTGAAGCAGGAAGAGAAATGGTTATGCCAGGAGATAATGTTGACTTAACAGTTGAATTAATCGCTCCTATCGCTGTTGAACAAGGTACAAAATTCTCAATCCGTGAAGGTGGAAGAACAGTTGGTGCTGGTTCAGTAACAGAAATTATTAAATAATTTCAAAGCAAAAGAAAAAAGTTAACATTCAAAATGTTAACTTTTTTATTAAATAAATAATGAAATTAATTGCTTTGTAAAAAAGTAATCAAGAGTAATTTAAACAAAATGTCTTATGTTACCTAAATACACTCAGATTTTACATTATATTATTTTATTTCCTTTTAATTACTCATTTTCCGAGTTTGGAAGAACCCTCATAACGTACCAATCCTTCCTTTTTCATTTTTCTTAAATGATAACGAACTCCATCTATTGTGATGTTTAATTTTTCTGATATTTCTTTTGTATTTATTAACGGATTTTTCTCTAATAAATTAAGAATTTGATCATATTTAAGAGTAGTTTTGGTGGTAGTTTTGGTGGTAGTTTTTTTAGAAAAACTATTATCAAAATTTTTATAAAATTCTTCATTTATTTTAATAATTGCATTGGTAAAATTACTTTTTTCATCCCCTGAACTAAATAGTAATTTAGGTGAATTATTTTGCAAAAGAGTTGATTTTGCTCTTCTTATCCCTGAACCATAAGATTCTATTAATTTCAGTGCAAAAAACATATTTTTGATTTCATTGTTTATATATTTTCTTTGATCGAAACTGGTTTCATTATTTAGAGATTCTATTGTTACTGGCGGTAATGGCTTGTTGTGGTTGATGAAAGAGATTCTATCTTTATAAATATAAATCCCAACAAATTCATTATTTTCATATTCTTTGTGTAAAATTGCGTTTGTTGCTAATTCTTTGAAAGTTGCAAGTGGATAATTATAAATAATTTTATGTTCTATTTTGTTATCTTCTCTTATTGTGTAGTATGTCATTATATTATTTTCAAAATACTTATTAACTTGTTTTACTTGAAGTCAAATTGGTCCATCAAATATTTTTTCTTCCATCTTGTCAGTACCATCTACTTCTCTAATCACTTTAACAAATGCATTAGGAATAAATTTACTTGGATTTTCTGCAAACATTAGAACAGCAAAATTTTTTGCTCGATAATTTTCAAATTTATTATCACTTATTAGTCCCATACTTTTTGCCATATCAATTTTAGACATTTCTATAATATCTTTTTTAGCATTTGTTAATATCAAATATTCTTTCATATATTCATAATTTAAATCATCAATTGTTGCAATATGATTTAAATTAGAACTAAAAGAATAGTTAGCAAATTTTCTTAAAAGTTCAAATTCTTCAAGGGGTTTAGGTAATCTTGTGTCTCTTCCTATTCTTATATATCATCCAGGTTTTAATCCAATCTCTTTTTTTGTCTTTTCTATTGTTTGAAAAGGTACGTTATTATTATTGTCTTTTATAGCAATAATTAAATAATGCTTATCATCTATTTGATCGGTTTGGAGATTATAATTTATTTTATTTTTACACAACTTAAGCTTTTACTTTATTCTTAAAAGAATAGAAACTAAACTTAAATATTTAGAAAAATATAAAAAATTAAATATTTTATATGATGATAATTAATTTTATATTATTTGTAAATAATGAAAATAACAGCAAAATTAATTGGCAAAAATATGTTTTTTCCTTTTATTTTTATATTTTAATTTTTTAAAATTATAATTTATTAAAGGAAAATCATTATGAATAATAAACTTTTTACAAATAAAGAACTAGAAAAATTAACATCTACTGAAAAGTCTTTAATAAATTTTGCTTTAGAAAATCCTAAAGAATTTTATAGTTCTTCCATAAAACAAATAGCATTAAAAACTTTTATTTCCATTTCTTTAATATCTAAAACTGTTAAAAAAGTAGGATTTAATTCATTGAAAGATATGCAATTTTATGTTTTTCACAATTATTTAAATTCTAATCAAACTATAAATACAAATGAAAATGACCAAAATGTTAAAATATTAAATAAATTATTTAATTATTACAGAGAATCTATTTTTCAAACAGCTCATTTAGTAAATTTAGAAGAAGTAAATTTACTTGTTAGAGATATTATAAAATCTCAAAAAATTTATCTTTTTGGAGCAGGTAGTTCTTTTCTTTCGGCAAGTGAGTTAGGAATAAATTTACAAAAAATAGGTTTAAATGCTTTACCTTTTAAAGATTTTCATTCTTTTTTACTTGTATCTGGACAAGAAAAAAATGAGAAAATAACTATAATTTTATTTTCTAAATCTTGTGATACAAAAGAAATAAAACACATAATCAAGGTTTTTCAAGAACAAAAAATCAAATTTTATTTAATAACAGCAAATAAAACAACCAAAGAACAATATGAAAATGTAATAATTTATCACACTTTAGAACAAGATAAACGTTTAGTTTCTATTTCTTCAAAAATAAACCAACAATTTATTGCTGATTTAATATTTCTACTTTTAATTGAAAATAAAAATCAAAATTATGACCAAATTTATTTAAAAAATTTAAAAATATTAGAAGGTTGAAATAAATAAACAATAAAAAATATTTTTCTTATTTAATAAACAAAAAAGTAAATTTTTTTCCTTTTTAAATTTTTATTATTTTTAAAAATATAATTTTATTATAGAAACAAGGAGGAAAAATGGAAATTTTTTCAAAAGATAAAATTTTTATCAATGAAGATTTACAAACTCAAGATGAAGTTTTTCGTTTTATAGCAAAACAAGCATTAAATATGAATATAACTTCTAGTTCTGATGAGATATATAAATCTTTGGTAAATAGAGAAAATCAAATTTCAACTGGCATGGAAAATGAATTTGCAATTCCCCATGCACAATCTGAATACATTGATTTTCCAACTTTATTTTTTATAAAGTTAAAAGAAAATATTGAATGAAAAACATTTGATAATTCAAATGTAAAATATATATTTTCAATTTTAGTTCCATCTAAAAGTGAAAATAATATACATCTAGAAACGCTTGCAAAAATTTCAACAATGCTCTTAGATAAAGAAATAATTGAAAAATTAAAAGTTAGCGATGATACAGAAGAAATTTTTAATTTATTTAGTAGTTTTATTAACAGAAAGAAAGAAACAAAACCAAAAAATCAAATAGGAAAAAAAGTTGTAGGTATTACTTCTTGTGCTGTAGGAATAGCTCACACTTATCTTTCAGCAGAAAATTTAGAGAAAAAATTACTACAAATGGGTTATATTCCAAAAATAGAAACAAGAGGTTCTGTAGGTTCAAAAAATACATTAACTGTACAAGATATAAAAGAAGCAGAATTTGTAATAGTAGCAAGTGATGTAGAAGTCGATTTATCTATTTTTAATGGTAAAAAACTATATAGAACATCTACAAAAGAAGCAATTCACAATACAGAAGAAGTTATTAAAAAAGCAAGCAATTCTTCTGTGTATAAAAGCGATGTTAAAAATCCTAACATAAAGGAAAATAGCGATAAAAAGGGATTATTAAACCATATTGTTACAGGTATTTCTTATATGATTCCATTTGTTATATTCGGTGGAATTATGATTGCTTTATCTTTAGGTATTGGAAAAAGTATATATGGAAATAATTCTGCAGCACCAAAAGGAGATTTTCTTTGATATTTACTTGAAATAGGAGTTGTTTCCTTTACTTTAATGATAGGAGTTCTTGGTGCTTATATAGCTTATTCAATTGCAGGTAGAGCTGCTATAATGCCTGCATTTGTAGTTTCAGCAGTTGCTAATATGAATAATTTATTTTTTAGTATTGGTAACATCAGTGTACAAACACCTATGGGATTTTTAGGTTCCATTCTTTTTGGAATTTTAGTTGGTTATACAGTTAAATGATTAGCACAACTAAAAATTCAAAAATCAATTGCAGCAATTATACCAATGTTTGTAATTCCAATTGCTGTAACATTATTTTATTCACTGCTTGTAATATTTATTACAGTAGCTCCTATTGGTTTTGTAATGGATAAATTTATTTATGCACTACAAAATCTCTTTAAAAATGGTGGAGCACTAAACTTAGGAATAGCATTCTTAATAGGAGGATTGCTTGGTGGAATGGCAGGATTTGATATGGGTGGTCCTATTAACAAAGTAGCTTTTCTAACTTCTACTGCATTAGTTGCTCAAAAAGTATTTGAACCAATGGGAATGGTTGCAGCAGCAATTCCAGTTGCACCTTTAGGTATGGGTATGGCGACTGTAATTTTTAGAAAAAAATTCAATGAACAAGAAAGATCATTAGGTATTTCTGCTTTAATTATGGGATTTATTGGTATTAGTGAAGGAGCAATTCCTTTTGCTGTTGCTGATCCAAAAAGAGTTATTACTGCAAATGTTATAGGTTCAGCAGTAGCTGGTGCTATGGCAGGACTATTAAGCGTAACAGACGCTGCAGCACACGGAGGACCTATTGTTGCAATTTTAGGTGCTGTTGGTTCTAATGTCTATGGAAGTGGTTTAGGAATTCTTTTCTTCTTCTTATCAATTATTGTTGGGACAACAATTACTTGCTTAATATATGGTTTTTGAAAAAATTCAAAAAATACAAATAAAGAATTTAATATTCCTTTTTTAAATAGTTTAAAAAATAAATTAAATTTAAGAAAAGGAGCAAAAAATGAATAAACTTAAATTAGATAAACAAAAAATGATTCTTTATGGTTTATTAACTCTTTTCTTAATTTCGCTTATTATTGGTATAGTTTTAACAGTTCTTGGGACAAGTGATTATGGTAAATTTGTTGATTTAACAAAACAATTAGCTAATTTACAAAAAGACACAGATCAATATAATTCAGTAAGTAAAATGCTGGAAGTAGTAAATATTAGCAAATTTATATATGGAATATTTTTACTTATAATTTCTTTATTATTATTGATTTTTAGTTCTTTATCTGCTAATTCAATATTTAACAAAAAACTGAGATAAAATGGAAGAAATTATTTTTTTAAAACCTTATTTTAAAAAAACATTATGAGCAAATGACAACATAAAAAGAATTTTTAATTTAAATGAAAACATAGGCGAAGCATGATTGATTTCAGCAGTAAAAAATTGTGAATCAACTTTAATTAACACCAATCAAAAATTTAGTGATTTTATAAAGGAAAATCCAAAATTTTTCAATATAAAAGAAGAAGATATTAATTCTTTTGTTTATCCTAATCTAACTAAATTTTTAGATGCTAAATTACCTTTAAGTATCCAGGTTCATCCAGATGATGAATATGCAAAAAAATTAAACTCTTTAGGTAAAAATGAATGTTGATATGTGTTGGAAAATAAAGGAAAACCCTTTATATTAGGTTCCTCAACTACTAATAAAGAAATTTTTAAAAATGTTATAAATACTAAGGAAACAGAAAAATATTTAAATAAAATTATTTTAAATAAAGGAGATTTTGTTTCCATTGAATCTGGTTTAATTCACGGAATACCTGAAGAAACAATGGTTTTTGAATTACAACAATCGAGTGATATCACTTATCGTTTATATGACTATGAAAGATTAGATATAGATGGAAAAAAAAGGGAAATACACACTAAAGAATCTCTTGAAACAATGAAATTAGATTTACAACCTATTATTCAAAAACAATTAAATCAAGAAGGGTTTTACAATACAAAAAATTTTAATTTAACTAAAAAAGAAATAAATAATACTACAGAAATTATTGACACAACAAAAGCAAAACATTGTACAGAAGTTGTAGTTTTTGAAGGAGAAGGTTTTTTAAACAAAACCACCAAAATTAAACAAGGTGATGTTTTTATTGTTTCTAAACAAACTCCAAATTTTTCAATAAATGGAAATATTAAAATTTTTATAAATTTTGTATAAATTAAAATCAACCATCTTAATTGTGGTTGATTTTAAATTTAGTAATTTTCTACTTCTTTTTGAATAATTTCTTTTATTTTTTCTGTAGAATTTTCTATTTCTATATTTATAAATTCATAATGTTTTTTAGCAAAAAGTTTTAGATTTTTTCTTAAACTATCACTAATTATTTTATTTTCTTTTAAATATTCTGTATTTACCATTTGAAAAAAATATTTGTTTTGAAGTTCAATTTTTCTTCTCTTTTTTTCGATTTCTAATTCGTGTTTTTCACTTGCATTAGTTCTATTTTTTCAAATAAAATCAAAATCTTTTAAAATAAGAAAAGCGATGTCAACCTTAGGTTCTAAAGATAACAGAAATTTGTATTTAACCTTATAAAAGAAATTTCATAAAACCTTTTGTTTTGGCGTAAAATAGTTCATTTTTATTAATGTTTCTGGGAAAAGAAAATCATCAATCATATGTCTATCAATTAGTGATTTGGAATAGTTTTGCATTTCTCTAATTTGTTTTAAGCGATCTTTAAAGAATATTTTTTGTGTAAAATACCCTTTAGCTTTTAAATCATTCATATAATCTATAAATATTTGTTCATCTTTTAATCTTTCATCAATAATTTTAATATTTTTTTCTGTTAAAAAATTTCTTAAATTATTGATAATAGTGGATTTACCACTTGCTCCCATTCCTATGAATGCAATTGTTAGTCTTTTTTCTTTGGAAGTAACAAAATATAAATAAATTGAAATAACCAAATAAACAAAATTAATAAATAATATAGTTCAACTTAAAAAAGCAATCCCACCGAAGAAAAAGAAACAAAGAATATTTTTAAAACATCAAATTATTCAATTTTGTCTAAATCCCAAAGCCATCATTGTTAATGCAACAACTGAAATAGCATTAAATGTTGCTAAAATTAGTGATGCAGTTATTTTATAATTAAAATTAGATGCAAATTCTAAATAATCTATATTTAGCATTTTGCCAATAAAATTATTTGTATATGGATTTAAAAAGTAAAATATAGTGACTAATAAAACAAAAAATATTGCAAAAACGGTAGTGTAAGATATTTTGTGTAAATTTCTCTTGCTTACTTTTTAGTAAGAGATT
>NZ_JBTGVC010000027.1:0-10951 GCF_054343375.1 Mycoplasma sp. Z386 | reverse complement strand
AGTAAAAAAATTTTACCAGTGATATCACTGGTAAAATGTGTCCCAATAAATTGTCACACTTTACTTAGTTTTTAAACTAAGTTTTTTAAATTTAAATAATTTGTTTTAGTGCTTCTGAAAATTGTTCATATGCACCATAACCAACAATGTGAGAAACTAATTTTCCATCTTTATAAATAAAAGTTGTTGGAGTTCCTGAAACTCCCATTTCTCTTGCGAAGTTTCTATCTTGATCTACATCTACTTTATAAACTTCAATGTTCATTTTTTCTGCAACTTCTTTTAAAACAGGTGCCAACATTTTACATGGACCACATCAAGTAGCATGGAAATTTAATAGTTGCACTCCTTTTCCATTTTCAATACTTTGTGCTAATGTTTCTTTTGTAACATCTTTTACAAACATTTTTGTCTCCTTATTAATTTAAATATTTTCAAATAAATTGTAAAGGAAAATTAAGAAAAAAATACAAAAAAGTTGTTTTAAATGAAAAAAATGCGAAAAAATTAACTTTTTTAATTCAAAATAACAATTAAAAACTATTTTTAAACTAAAAATGGAAAAAAATAAGTAAAAATATTAAAATATTTTTTGATTTTTCTTAAAAAAAATTTATAATTTAATAGTTATTTATTAAGGACACAAATGAAAAAAGAAATTAAAAAAATTGCAATATTAACTTCTGGTGGTGATGCACCTGGGATGAATAATGCTGTTCGTGCAGTTGTTAAACATGCACTAGCAAATGAAATAGAACCTTTTTTAGTTTTTGAAGGTTATAAAGGATTATATGAAAAAAATATAGTTCCTGCTTCAAAATTTAATGTTGATGACTATGTTTCAAAAGGTGGAACATTTATTTTTTCAGCAAGATTCCCTGAATTTAAACAAGAAGAAACAAGAAAAATTGCTAAACAAAATTTAGAAGAATTAGGAATAGATGCACTTGTTGTTGTTGGTGGTGATGGTTCTTATATGGGAGCTCAATTACTACACGAACTTGGAATTAAAACCATTGGATTACCAGGCACAATTGATAACGATATTACATCAAGTGATTTCACAATCGGATATGATACTGCTTTAAACACAATAGTTGAAGCTGTAGATAAATTAAGAGATACTTCAAATTCACACAACAGATTTTTAATGTTAGAAGTAATGGGACACGGTGCTGGAGATTTAGCTTTATATTCTGGTCTAGCAACTGGTGCTGAAATTATTATTACAAACGAATTAACAATGACTAAAGAAGAAATTGCTAAAGTTGTTGAACACCAAATTAAAACAATGAAAAAAAGAAGTGTGATAGCTATAGTTAGCGAATTTATTTATCCTAATCTAAAAGAAATTGCAAGTTTTGTTCAAGAAAAAACAGGAATTTCTTCTAGAGCAATGGCTTTAGAACATGTGCAAAGAGGTGGAAATCCTTCAGCACAAGAAAGAATCTTAGCTACTTTAATGGGAATGAAAGCTGTTGACTTACTTAAAAAAGGTGAATCTGGAGTTGCAATAGGTGTTAATAAAGGTGACATTGTTGCTACACCTATATTAGAAGCTTTACAAGCACCAAGAAAAAGTAATAAAGAAAAAACAATAAAATTCAATAAATTAAATCAATCATAATAGGAGAAAAAATGAGAAGAATTAGAAGAAAAGAAATGGCTGAAAGAAAAGCTAAAAGAGTAGAAAAAATTAGAAAAGAAGCTAAAAAAGCAGCAGCAAAAGCTGCACAAACGAAATAATAAAGAATTTGAGTTTAAACTCAAATTTTTATTTTAAAAAAATCAGTAATTTAATACTGATTTCTTTCTCTAATGTGTAATGTTTCTTGCTCAGTTAGTTTTAAAATAAAACAACTCATAAATAAATAATTTTACTAAGTCCGAAGTGAATAAAATAAAGTAATAAAAGGCAAATTGATAATTTAAACTTAAATTAAAATTCGGTATAAAAACAAAAACTATTAAAGTTAATCACAATATTTGACCAATTCCTGAACCAAATTGTAATATAGAAGTTAAATTATTTTTTCCTCCCGCTTCCATAGTTCTAACACTAGAACTAAAAATTATTCATATAGGATTAAATATAGCAATTGAAATTGATGTTAGTTGTATTTCTTTTAAATAATATGCTGAAGCTAACTCTTTTTGTTTATCAATTATATTTTGTGATACCCCTATTTGTTTTAATTGCTCTTCTAAACCAGTCTCAACACCAGAAGAAAAGAACTTCATAAAAGGAATAAATATAATTAAAATCGCAAATATACATGATAAACCTAATGCAATTACAAAATGAAATCCCTTTAATTCTTTAGCATTTTTCTTTGCTTCTTCAATTTCATTGTTTCCTAATTTTTTTCCAACAAACAACGTGACATTAGCACCTATAATCCCAAAAGTCGATGTAAAGATATTGGTTAATGATGTTGTTATTCCTAAAATAGCTGCAGCACCAAGTCCTCAGTACTCCTTATATTCTCCATAACCCAATGAACCAACTTTATAACCTGCTGCTCATAAAAAAGTTCTTATGGAAATAAAAACAAAGCTAGATGAAGATAAAAGAAAACTTGGTATTCTTTTTAAAAATAATATTCATATTTTTTTGCTAATCTTAAATATTTTTAAAGGATTTACAAGTGTTTTTTTACTTTTGAGTCCCATAAAAACTAAACTTACAGCTAAACTCACAATACCTGAACAAACAGTTGCTCATGCAGAACCAACAACTCCAAATTTTGGTATTAATGTTAAATTTAAAATTATATTTGTTAATAAACTAGTTAATGATATATATAATGAAATTCCACCATTACCTGTTTCTCTTAATAAAGAAATAGTAGTAAAAGAAATAGACATTAAAATTCAAGATATAACAATTATTTTTATATAATCTGTTGCTTGTTTTACAATATCTAAATAAGTTTGACTATGCTCTCCATTGACTATATTATTATCTTTTGCAATCGTCTTTATAAAAAATTCTGGAGATATTAAAATCATAATTGAAAATATAAGTCCAAAAGCAAAAGAAATTAAATATCTTGTTCTCAAAACTTCTTTTGTTTCTTTTGATTTTTTGGCGCCCCAAAATTGACCAAATAAAGGCATTCCAATTGCATTGTAACTTATTAAAATTCCACCAATAATTCCGGTGAATGCGTTTGCAAAATTTAATGCTGAAACACCACCTGAAATTCCTGTAACCATAAAATTATCAATAAAACCATTTAAAGATACTAAAAAACCGGACAATACTACAGGTATTGCGATTTTTGAATATAATTTTCAACGTTCTTTTGTAGAAGGGAAAAACGATAAAATGAAGGATAAAAATTTATTTCTCGTCGTTATCATTATTTTCTATTTTTCGAGTAATTTTTAATAATTTCAATAACTTTTTCTTCCACTTGCTCTTCATTTAAACCGTTGGTGTCTACTACAACATAATTTAAGTTAAATTCTTTACATAATTTTTCAAAATAAGGTTTGTAATTTCTGTGTAAAACTTCAAAATATTCTTTATTTTTTTCTCAATTGTCTGTTTCTACAGCTCTTTCTCTCTTGAAAAATCTTTCTTTAAATGTTTCAAAAGAAATATCTAAAAAAATTGCAAGATCAGGAAATTCTTCTGGTGTAATCAATTCTCTAAAAGCTAGTTCATATGCTCTCATATATTTAGGTTCTTTTTTTGCTAAATTTATTTGAGCAAAGATGTGATGTTCAATTGAAAATCTATCTAAGAAAAAAAATCCTTTTTCTTTGTTTTTTAGATTTCTTTCTTTAAATTTATTTAGTCTATCTGCAAAAATTGATGAATGGTTTTCAATAATGTATGTTTGAAAACCAATTGTCAAATTTTCTCTTTGTTCATATAATCACTTTAAAAATGTGTTGAAAACTTCGTCGTTTTCATTAAATTCTAATAACATTTCTGAATTTGGAAATTTTTTTACTAAAGATGATGTTAGTGTACTTTTTCCACTACTAATCATTCCGCTAATACCTATAACCATTTTATTTACTCCTTGTTTTTTTGTGTGTAATTTAATAATAAACATTTTTTTAAAAAAACAAAATAAAAAAAGCAATAATTTCAAAAAAACATTTTATAGAAATCTTTTTTTTATTTTTTGAAAATTTTTTTTATTTTTTTTGAAAAAAATATAAAATATTAACGTAAATAGCACATAGGAATAATATGAAAAAAAACGATAATACTTTTATTAAAAAAATTAAAAAACTTGAAAATGAATTAATTAACACTGGTGATAATAATCCTAAGAATTTTATTGATGTTTGTAAAAAGAAACCTTTTTCAATCTTTATGATGTTGGTTTCTTCTTTTCTTTTTACTTTTTCAATAGTAATTGTACTTGCAAAAGCTAAAACAATTCCTTCTGGATTAACAGCTATCCCAACTCTTATTACATATATTTTTAGTGAAACAAAACATTATTTTTCTTTACTTTACTTAGCACTAAACTTACCGCTAATCATTTTATTTTGAAAACATTTAAAAAGAAGTTTTATGTATTTAACGATAATTTGAATGATTTTTCAAAACTTATGAAATTTATTTTTTAATATAACAGTAGTTCATGACTTTTTAAGTAACCATATAACTGTTGAATCTGATAATTGAGATGTAGTAAAAGCACTAGAATTAAACACAGATTTATGACCTATTCTATATTATACCTTTTTAGGTTCTGTACTAATAGGAGTTTCAATTGGTCTTGCTTGAAAATTTGGTGGTTCAAGTGGAGGGACAGATTTTATTTCTTATTACTATTCAACTAAAAAAAGAAAACCAATTGGAAAAATATTATTTTCTATTTCTATTAGTATAGCTTTTGTTTCATTAGTACTTTTTGGAACACTTGGTTATTTTAATATTGGAGAAGGAAAAATACATAAAATTTTAGGAATTCAAGTTGTTTCCACTATTATGTATATATTCCTAACATCAATGATAGTAAACTTAATTTATCCAAAATACAAAAAAGTGGAATTAACTTTTCACACTTCTGAGCCTGAAAAAATTCTTGCTCATTTAAAAGTTATGAAATATTGACATTCCTATAATTTATGAGAAGGGATTTCTGGATATACAGGAAAACCAACATATAAAATCAAAACTATTGCATTATATTTAGAAGTAAAATACATTGTAAATGAATTAAAAAATGTTGATCCAAGCATTTGAATCTCTATCAAACCTGTTTTAGAAACAAGTGGTTTATTTGACACCTCAAGAATAGAATAATTTTTAAATTATTTTATTCTTTTTTTTACAGATTTTAATAAAATTATTTTATGGCAATAGCAATAATAGCAGAATATAATCCATTTCACAACGGACACAAATATCAACTAGAATATGTTAAGAAAAATTTCCCGAGTGACAAAATATACATCATACTTTCTGGAAAATATGTGCAAAGAGGGGAAATGGCAGTAGCTTCTTTTGAAAAAAGAAAAGAACAAGCACTTAAATATGGTGCTGATTTTGTTGTCGAATTACCCTTTGAATATGCAACTCAAGCAGCCCATATTTTTGCAAATGGTGCTTTAAAAATCATTAATGATTTAAAAATTGATAAACTTATTTTTGGAAGTGAATCAAATAATGTTGATAATTTATACAAAATTGCTGAAACTATTTATTATAATGAAGAAATTTATAATAAACTAGTTAAAAAATACTTAAAAGAAGGGTTTTCCTTTCCAAATTCAAGTGCAAAAGCCTTACAAACTTTAACTGGTGAAGAAATAAGATTACCTAACGATATTTTAGGATTAGAGTATGTTAAATCAATTGTCTTCAATAATTATCCAATTCAAGCCTTTTGTATGCAAAGAACAGTTGATTTTCACTCAGAAACCACTTTTAACGAATTTGCTTCAGCAAGTTTGATAAGGAAAATGATTTTTGAAAAACAAGATATTTCTAAATATACACCTATGAAATTTGATAAAATTCCTGATAGGATAGAAAATTATTATTCTAAATTTCAAGATATTGTAAGAAATACCCCTGCAGAAATTTTGAAATTAAATCCAATGATTAGTGAAGGAATGGAAAATTTATTTAAAAAGCATATAGAAGAAAAAACTTATGATGAATTTGTAAATAAATGTAATTCCAGAAGATATACAAGTAGCAGAATCAAAAGGGTAATGCTTTATATTCTACTTGAAAAACATAAAAAAGGAGATGAAAATGAGAACAAAAGATAAAATTTTAATTGTTTTTTTAACAATAATAACTTTGGGTTTTATTTGGATTTATTGAAAAAATAAATCCAAAAACAAAACAGAAAATCAATTATCAAAAAGTTATAAAACAAGCATAAATGTTGCTTTATTAATTGAACTTCTTGGTAAAAAAGAAAACATTAATAAAATAGAAAATAGTCATAAAAAAATTAAAATTTATTTAAATAACACTAAATTAGTTAAAGCTGAAGAAATACAAAAATTAAAAGGAATTTCGGGTGTTTTAGTTTCTAGTACTTATGTTAATTTAATAGTAGGAAACGTTGCTGAATACCTAAAAACAGAAATTGAAAATATAATGAAGTAAAAGGAAAAATATGAATATCAACTTTGATGTAATAAAGAAAAATAAAGAAAATTATAAAAGAATTTTAGACAACTTATTTGATGTAGATAGATTTGATACATCGCTTTTTGTTAACATAAATGATCATGATTTTATGGATGTATTCAAGTTGTTTGATCAAAAACAATTTGAAAAAATCTATACACAAGCAAATTTTAGAGTTGCCTTAACTGAAAACAACTTAAAAAAAATAGTAAATGAAATAAAAGACGCTTCTTCTGTTGAAGAAGTTGAATCTATTTTTATAAAAAATAATGATATTTTAAGTGCAGAAACAAAAGTTAAATTAGAAAAAGATTTTGATAAAGAAAATAAAGCACTGCAATCCGAATTAAAAGAAAAAATACAGAAAAATAGTTATAAATGAAAGAAATTTTTAACCAAAGCAAGAAGTTTAAATAGTGAAAGAAATATTTGACCAATGCAGATAGGAATGCTTTTTGTTTCTGTTGAAATTGAAAAAAGAAAAATATTTGCTCCTTTATTTTTTAAAGAAGTTAATATTGATATTTCTAATTCACAAGCTTTTTTATTTTCTGATGGAGAAATTAAAATTAATGAAAAATTAATTTGAGTTTTAGAAAAAGGAAATTATTTACTAGGAGTGGATATTGATGTTTCTAGATTATCTATTGAAGAATTGGAAAAAGTTATAAAAACTAATTGATCAAATTTCAATATTAAAACTTTTAAAAATAATATTTCCAAAGTTAATGTGGATTTAATTGATAATAATTTACATTTTCACCCTGGTATGGTTTTAGGAATTTTTAATTCATTCGGAAGTCACCAAAGAAAAATAATGGAAAAAATTATTGAAAATGATGAATTAGATGAAATTTTAGATGTTGACTTTAATAAAAATAATTACAAAAACAAAGTTAATAAAATAATCTTTAATAAAGTTTTTAACTTTGTAAAAATAAATAAAACTAATTATTCTCAAGATAAAGCAACAGTATCAGCTCTTTCTCAAAATACCATAATTTGAGGTCCTCCAGGTACTGGAAAATCACAAACTATTTCTAATATTATTGCTAATATTATTATTTTTGATAAAAAAGGTCTTGTTGTTTCTCAGAAAAAAGCTGCTTTAGATGTTTTAAAAGATAGAATGAATAAGTTATCAATTTTTTGCTTATTTATTTTAAATGATAATTCTATGAATAAAGCAACATTCTATGAACCTATAGAAAAATTAATTAATATATTAGAAAATTTTGAAAATAAATCCAATATTGAATCATTGAAAATTATTTATGATGATGAAAAAGAATATATAGATTTATTTAATAAATTTGCTAATAATGAAAATCTTGAACAAAAAATTGAAAATTATTCTTTTATAAAGAAAAATGTGGCATCTTTATCTCCAAATACAATTGAATCTTTATATAAAATTAGTAAAAATATTAGTATTAATACAGATGATTTTAAAGAAAATATTAAAAAATTAAAGTGAGCTATTTTAGATGCAAAATCAGGAAAGAAAAACAATTTCTTTCAAAAAATTTTTAAAAAATTAACTGATGAAGATAAACAAGATATTGAAATTATTAAAAAAGAAATTCATAATTTTAATGGGAATTTAAAAGAAATAACCGATAAATTAAGTTCTTTAACTCCACAAGAATTGAGTGACATTAATAGTTTCTATGAATTTGTTTTTGAAAGCTCAAAACAAGATATTTCCAATGAAGAACAACTTGTAAACTTTACCTTTTATAGATTATTTAAAAAACTAGAAAAAATTAATCAAAATAAGGAGATGAAAAAACTTTATTCAAAATTTGTTCTTGCAGTTAGAACAAAACATAGAGATCCTTATAAATTTGTTCTTGAACACCACCAAATTATTAAAGAATTATATCCTATTATTATTTCTTCAGTAGATACAGAACTAAGTAAGTGAGATAAAAATGAATTTGACTATGTTATCCTTGATGAATCATCACAAATCTTTATTGAAAAAGCATTTCCAATACTATATTTAGCAAAAATCAAAATTTTTGCTGGTGATGACAAACAAATGCAACCTACAAGTTGATTTTCAACACGAAGCAATGTAGAAGATGCTGAATTAGGAAACATTGAATCCATCTTAAATTATGCGGTTTTTAAAGGTGTTTATAGTATTTTACTAGATAAAAATTATCGTTCCAATTATGCTTCATTAATGACTTTTTCATCAAAACATTTCTATAATTCAGAACTTGATGTAATAGATAAATTTAATACAAAAAATCATAACTCCATTGAAGTTATTCAAACAGATGGTGTATGAGAAAATAAAATCAATAAAAAAGAAGCAGAAATTGCAATTGAACAAACAAAAGAAAACCTAAACAAGTATAAGAAAATTATTCTTTTAACCTTTAATAGTTCCCAAAGAGAATATATTGAAAATCAAATTTTAAACAATCATCCAGAATTAGAAGAAGCTCTAATTAGTGAAAAAGTTTTATTGAAAAACATAGAAAACATTCAAGGTGATGAAGCTGACTTATTAATAATTTCTGTTGTTTATGATAAAACCACTGCATTACATACCACTTATGTTTCACGTTCAGGCGGAAAAAACGCTTTAAATGTTGCTGTTTCAAGAGCAAAAGATAAAATAATTGTAATTAAGTCGCTAAAAGCAGAAGAAATTGAAAACAATAATCAAAATGAAGATATTGCTTTATTTAAAAAATGGTTATTATTTTTAGAATTAACAAACGAACAAAGAACTAATTATTTAAACTTAGAACTTAAAGAAGAAAGTGAAAATAATAACAAAATCCAAATTCATAATAAATTAAAAGAAGAAATTTATGAAACTTTTGAATCTGATTCTTTTTTTGAAACTCAAAAATTATATGTCAAAAAAGATTTTTCTATTGGTAGTCAAAATATTGATTTAGCAATCACTAATGAAAAAAATAAAATACTGGTAGCATTTGCAATCGATGATTACAGTAGCTATAATTCATATGAAAATTATATAATCAATAAAGATAAAAATAATTTTTTAAAAGCTAAAAATTACAAAATAATCGAAATTAAAAAAATAGATTGATTAATTAACAAAGAAAAAATTATTAACAATATAAAAGAAATGATTTCTAGAGATGATAACTAAAATATTTTTTTATAATCAAAAAGGTGAAGGTGTTGGTTTATGAAATCAAAAACCTGTTTATTTACCTTTTACAATTTTAAATGAAACTGTGGAATTTACCTTTATAAAAGAAGAAAAAAATTATTATATAGGTAGAGTTACAAAAATAATAATAGCAGATAAAAATAGAAATCTTGAAATCCCTAAAAATGCAGATTTTATAGGTGGATATGAATTAATGCATATGAATAAAGAAGCAGAAAAGGAATATAAAATTTATAATTTAATTTCTGTATTTAAACAAATTGCAAAAATAGATTTAAATGAATATAAAATTAATTATTTTCAAGGAAGGAAAGAGTTAAGATACCGAAATAAAATTACTTTATTTGATGGTGGATTAAAAAAGAAAAATTCAAATGAAATTTTCTATTTAGATGATTTTTTATTAACAGATATAAAACCATTTAGTAATCAAAAAGGGAAAATTATTATAAGAAAACTTGAAACTCAAATTGAAGGACACAAAAAAGATAATATCTTTACTTTTGATAATTTTAAAAACCTTCGTTTTAAGGTTTCCATTGGTTCTTTTTATCAAGTGAATAAAGAAGTTGCTCTTGAAGCTTATTACAGAATTAAAAATTTTATAAATCAAGATGCTAAAGTAGTAGATTTATATTCAGGAATTGGTTCAATTGCTTGTTTTATAAGCAGCAAAGCTAAAACTATTGAAGCGGTTGAAATAAACAAAAATTCATATAAAGATATGTTATATAATATTAACTTAAATAAAATAAATAATATTACTCCTTTCAATCAAGATGTTTATAAATATTTAAAAAATTTAAATTCTTTAAAAGGGAAAACTATAATAGTAGATCCTGATCGCACTGGTTTAAAGAAAGAAGTAATAAATGAATTACAAAGGTTGCTACCTGATAAAATCATTTATTTATCTTGTAACATTTCAACACAAGCATATGACATTTCTCTTCTAAAAGAAAACTATAAAATTGAATATATTGAAATTTTTAATATGTTTTGTAAAACTTTTCACATTGAAAATTTAATAGTTTTAACCAAAAAATAAAATATGTTATAACAAAAACTCCATCTTATTTTAAGTGGAGTTTTTTGTTTATGAATTTCAACATAAATCCATTCTTTAATTAATGATTTATAGGATTAAAAAGTAATATTTATATTCT
>NZ_JBTGVC010000026.1:0-14111 GCF_054343375.1 Mycoplasma sp. Z386 | reverse complement strand
GTAAAACAGCACTATTTGTATTTTTTCCCTATTAACTGGGAAACGCAGGAAAAACAATGTTAGAATTAAATGCCTTGATTGAAATTATTAAAGAAGAAAGATGGCATTAATTACTTTTCTAATGGGAAAATCCTGTATAAAAGGAAAAAAATCAAGATCAAAAAAATAGTCCTTAATTGGACTATTTTTGTGCTTTTTCTATCTCTTTTTTAATTTGAATTTCTTTTTGTACATCTTCTATTGAACTTTTAGCTTTGGTATCATGAGTTTTATTGGATTCATCATTAATGTCAATGATATTTGAATCATATGATACTGAATCACTAATAATAGTTATTAATTCTTTTTGAGCATATACAATTGCAGATTTAATATAAATTATTTCTTCTTTGTTTTCGCTTTTGATAAAAGCTTTGGATGGAACTATTGATGCAACAAATGGTTGAATTCCATATTGCAATCCTTTATATCCTTCAGTGGTTTTTAAAGTAATAATTTCGATATTTTTTTCTAAAAATACCCCATTAGGAGTAATTATTTTTAGTTTAGTTATTTTCATAATTAATAATTAAAGTTTTTTAGCTTTTTCAATTGCTTCTTCAATTGAACCAACATATAAAAATGCTTCTTCTGGTAATGAATCGTGTTTACCTTCAATGATTTCTTTGAAACTTCTAATTGTATCTTCTAATGGTAAAAATTTACCTGAAATACCTGAGAATTTTTCAGCAACAAAGAAAGGTTGAGATAAGAAGTTTCTAAGTCTTCTTGCTCTTGAAACAGTTCTTTTATCTTCTTCAGAAAGTTCATCCATACCAAGGATAGCAATAATATCTTGTAATTCTTTAAATTTTTGTAAAATTTCTAAAACTTTTCTAGCAACACTATAGTGTTCTTCACCAATTACAAGCGGATCAAGCATTCTTGAACCTGAAGCAAGTGGATCAACTGCTGGATAAATACCAAGAGCAGCAATGTTTCTATCTAGAACTGTTTTAGCATCTAGGTGAGCAAATGTTGTTGCAGGTGCAGGGTCAGTTAAGTCATCTGCAGGTACATAAACTGCTTGTACTGAAGTTATAGAACCATTTCTTGTAGAAGTAATTCTTTCTTGCAATTGTCCCATTTCTGTAGCAAGAGTTGGTTGGTAACCAACCGCTGAAGGGATTCTTCCAAGTAATGTAGATACTTCGGAACCTGCTTGAGTAAATCTAAAGATATTATCAATAAATAAAAGAACGTCTTGATTTAGTTTATCTCTAAAGTATTCAGCCATTGTTAGTCCTGTTAAAGCAACTCTCATTCTAGCTCCGGGAGGTTCATTCATTTGACCAAAAACAAGTGCTGTTTTGTCTAAAACTCCTGCAGCTTTCATTTCGTGATAGAGATCATTAGCTTCTCTTGAACGTTCTCCAACTCCTGCAAAAACAGAGAGACCACCATGTTGAGTAGCTATGTTGTTAATAAGTTCTTGCACAAGAACTGTTTTTCCAACTCCAGCTCCACCAAATAAACCGATTTTTCCACCTTTAACATAAGGGATTAATAAGTCGATAACCTTAATTCCTGTAACTAAAATTTCAGAAGTTGATTTTTGATCTTCGTAAGTTGGTGGAGTAGCGTGGATAGGCATTTTTAGTTTTGCATCCACTGAACCTAATTCATCAATAGGTTCACCAAGCACATTGAACATTCTAGAAAGAATTTCTTTTCCTACAGGTACTTGAATTGGTTTTCCTGTATCTACAACTTCAAGTCCTTTAGAAAGTCCATAAGTCATTTCCATGGCGATAGTTCTAACTACATCATCACCAATGTGTTGTTCAACTTCAAGGATAATTTTTTTGTTTGCATTAAGATTAACTTCTAAAGCATTAAGTAAAGCTGGAAGTCTACCTGATTCAAATTTTACGTCAATAACAGGACCTAAAATTTGAACAATTTTACCTATATTTTTTTCCATAGTTTCCTTCCTTTCTTTATTATTTTGTTGTTGTTCCACCTATTATCTCAGTTATTTCTTGAGTAATAGAAGATTGTCTTGCTCTATTAAAGACAATTTGTAAATTGTTAATAATTTCATCTGCATTATTTGATGCATTTTCCATAGCTGTTCTTCTTGAAGACATTTCGGAAATTTTAGATTCAGCTAAAGCATTGTAAATTGTAGAACCCATATATAAAGGGATAAGATTTTTTAAAATAATTTCTGGATTAGGTTCAAATTCTACTAAGACATTATTTTCATTGTCGCTAATATTAAAATCACTTTTTTGATCGTTATTTAGTGGTAACAATTTTTTAATTAGTGGTTCATAAAGCACACTATTAATAAATTTGGTATAAACTAAATTTACTTCTGAAACTGATTTAGATTCTAAAAGTTCTTTTATTTTGTTGATAACATTATTTACTAGTGAATAGTTTAAGTCATCTCCATAGTTAGAATGTTTTTGAATAACTTGAGTTTCA
Organism: Mycoplasma sp. Z386; assembly: GCF_054343375.1. Lineage (NCBI taxonomy): Bacteria > Bacillati > Mycoplasmatota > Mollicutes > Mycoplasmatales > Mycoplasmataceae > Mycoplasma > Mycoplasma sp. Z386. Next base: position 11,639 of record NZ_JBTGVC010000026.1, on the reverse strand, counting down.
AAGTCTTTAAAAAGGGAAATTCCTTTATTTCCGAAAATTATTAGTTTATCATTTTTACCAATTTCCTTTTTAGTTAATTTGTAGATATTGCTGTTATATCCACCACATAATCCTAAATCGGAAGTAATGATAATAAATAATTTTGGTGCTTCTTTATTTAAAGTAAAAATTTCGCTAATGTTTTTAGTTTTTTGTGCTAATGAACTTAAAATGCTTTTGATAGAATTTGAATATTCTTGAATAGAAAGGAAATTATTTTTCATTCTTCTTAATTTAGCACTGGAGAGTAATTCCATTGCTTTAGTTATTTTTCTTGTATTTGAAATTAAATTAATTCTAGTTTTTATTTTTTGATTAGAAGCCATTTTCTATAACTCCGGCATTGCAGGATATAAAGAAGCATCATAGTTAGGAATTTTGTTGATAAATTCTAAAATAAAACTTCTTATTAATTTTTTAAATTCAACTAATAATTCGTCGTTAAATGCTCTTTCTTTAATCAATTCAGCCTTTAATTCTAAGGCTTTAGTATCGCTGTTTATAAAGTTAACTAATTCATCTCTATATTGTAAAATGTATTCTTTTGGAATTGGATTAATTAGTTTATCTTTAACAGAAAGTAAAATAATGGCTTGATCGTTTTGGTCAAAATGAATATATTGTCATTGTTTTAACAATTCATAAACTTTAGAACCGTGATCTAAAATTCTTCTTGTTGTTTCATCTAAATCTGAACCAAATTGAGCAAATGATTTTAATTCATTATATTGAGCTAATTGTAATTTCAATGAAGAAGAAACAAATTTCATAGCTTTAGTTTGAGCACTTGAACCAACCCTAGAAACAGAGAAACCAACATCAACAGCAGGTTTTTGTCCAGAGTTAAATAAAGCCTCTTTCATAAAGATTTGACCATCTGTTATAGAAATAACGTTTGTAGGAATATATGCTGAAATATCCCCTGCTTGTGTTTCTATAATAGGTAGTGCTGTAATTGAACCACCACCATTTTCTTGATTAAGTTTAGCAGCTCTTTCAAGTAAATATGAGTGTTGGTAGAAGATATCTCCAGGATATGCTTCTCTACCAGGTGGTCTTCTTAAAAGAAGTGAAAGTGTACGGTAAGCAACTGCGTGTTTTGATAAGTCATCATAAACAATTAGCACGTTTTTCCCTTTATACATTCACTCTTCGGCAATAGTTACTCCTGAGTAAGGAGCAATATATTGTAAAGGAGCAAGCTCAGAAGCTCCAGCAACAACAACTGTTGTATATTCCATTGCACCACTGTTTTGAAGTTTATTAACAATTTGTGCAACTGTGGAATTTTTTTGTCCAATTGCTACATAAACACAGTGGACATTTTGTCCTTTTTGGTTTAAAATTGCATCAATAGCAACAGCAGTTTTTCCTGTTTGACGGTCACCAATAATTAATTCACGTTGACCTTTTCCAATTGGAACCATTGAGTCAATAGCTAATATACCTGTTTTTAAAGGTTCGTTAACTTCTTTTCTTTTCATAACTCCAGGAGCTTCAACAAAGATTTCTCTTCTTTTGTTAAAATCAATTGCCCCTTTTCCGTCAATAGGTTCACCAAGAGCATTTATAACTCTTCCAACCATTTGTTCCCCTACAGGAACAGAAATGATTTTTTTAGTTCTTTTAACTAAATCACCTTCAACAACTTGGTTTTCTTTACCCATGATAACAACTCCAACAAAGTCGCTTTCTATGTTTAAAGCCATACCATAAATGTTATTAGGAAATTCAACTAGTTCCCCAAGACCAACCTTTTCTAGTCCGGATACAAGAGCAATTCCGTCACCAACTGAAATTACTTTTCCAACTTCGTCAGAAATGATTTTTTTGCCATATGACTTAATTTGTGCTTTTATTAATGCTGAAATATCACTTGTTTTTAATGGCATATTATTTTTCTCTCTTTCCTTTAAGTATATGATCTTTTATTTGATTTAATTGAGAATTGATTGAATTTTCAAAAATTAAATCATCTATAATAATTTTGATACCAGCAATTAGTTTTTTATCAATTTCATTTTTTAAAATTACTTTTTTATTGATTTTTGTTTCAATAAAATCAATAATTTTGTCCATATATTCTTTATTCAACTTATGACTTGAATAAACAATACCTTTTTTCTGTTTTAAATAGTCAAGAGCATATTTTTCAAATTTATTAAAAATATAATTAATTGAACTTATAAAGTGATTTTGAACTAAAAGTTTAATCATATTTACAAGTTCTGTTTGATAAGTTTTCGCAAAAGAAGCATCGATTAATTCTTCTTTTAGTTCAAATTCGATCTCAAAACTTTTTAAATATGGAAGTAAATCTTCTTCTTTTTTAAAGATTTCACTTAGTTTTTCTGTTTGTTTGTAAAAAACATCAACTTTTTTTTGTTCTAATGCAATTTGAAAAATAGCTTGTGCATAACCATTAATTCTTTCACTACTTATTGTATTCATAATTATTCATAAACCTCATTAAGTAATTTATCAATAAGTTCTTTTTCTTCGTAGTGACTTACGTGTTTTTCTAAAATTTTTGATGCTAATTTAGTTGCAACTGTAATAATTTCTTCTCTAGATTCCTCTTCAAATTTCTTTTGTTGCTGTGAAATATTTTTGTGTCCATCTTCAATAATTCTTTTTGCTTCTCTTTTAGCATTAGTAATGTATTGATTTGCTATTTTTTCAGACTCGATTTTAGCTTGGTTAATAATACCAGCTGCTGCAATTCTTGCTTCTCAAAGTTCTGTATTTCTTTTTTCTTCTAAAACTATGGATTTTTCTTTATTTTTGACACTTTCATCGATGTTATCTTGAATGAATTGTCTTCTTTCTTCAATCACTTTTTTAATAGGTTTATGAACAAAGAAAAATAAAGAAAAGAATACAATTAAGAAGGCAATAACAGTTGCAAGAATTACTCAAGGGTTTGGAAAAATATTTTTAAATAGATGAGAAATATCTTCACTTGCATCAACTTTTCCATCTGAACTGAATTGTTTTAAAATTAATTGATCCATTTTAATCTAATAAACAAAAATTAAAAGTATTGCAATAACAAGTGCATAAATTGAAGAAGTTTCAGCAATAGCAGCACCAATAATCATTAATTTGTTGATTTTTTTCTCTGCTTCTGGGTTTCTTCCTACAGCTTCAGCAGCTTTACCTGCTGCAAATCCTTGACCAGCTCCAACACCAAGAGCTCCAACCATAGCTAAACCTGCTCCAATTGCAACAAGACCTATCCCTGTAGAATTTGCTGAAACCTTAGGATCTAATTTTGAAGCAATTTCGATAATTTCATTTGTCATTTTAAAATCTCCTTATTTTATTATTATTCAACTTCAGCATTTGTACTTCAATAAGTTGTAGTTAGTAAAGTGAAGACATATGCTTGAATTACTACACCAAAAATATCAAAATAGAATATTAGTGGCGCAAAGAATATTGCTGCTGGCAAGTTAAAAACGCTAAATCCAGCTATCGGCAATAATGATCATACAAATTGTGTACCTGCATAAAATAAAATCAAAATTGTTGAACCACCAATTATATTACCAAACATCCTGAATGATAAAGAAATTAATGGTGCAGGAATTGAAATTATTTCAAGCGGATTAAGAAATTTTTTGAAAAATCTCCATTTTTGCATAGTAATACCTATGACAAAAATTCCACTTCAGGATACAAAAGCCAATGTGAATGTTACGGAATATGTACTTCCTATTGGTTCTAATCCAAATAAAGAAAGTAGATTTCCAAAAAGTAAAAAGGTAAATAAAGTAAATATATAAGGTTTAATATTTGTTGACAATTTACCTTTAACACCACTTTCATCTACAATTGATTCGACAATACCGAAGTATTGTTCAGTTATATAAACAACCGTTGTAGGTGCTTTATCTTTTTTTGTTTTTTTAATTTGAAAGTATAAAATCAATGATGTTACAACAACTAAAAAAACTAATATAAAAAGAGTAAAAAGTTGTGGTTGATTTCAATTTTCTAATCATTTATCCATTCTTTTTATCCTTTATTTTTTTAATAATTAAATTAATTACAACAACTGGTAAAACAAGTGAATTTCCAATAATATAAGTTATTAAATTTATAGGAAACAAAATAACTTGTATGTCATTTGTATTTGTAAATGCTTTATTAATAAAGATAATAGCAATGATTAATAAAGCATGAAATATTAATGAAAATAAACTAAAGACGATTCCAATTGTGTAAAAAAAATTCTTTTTTTTGCTATTTGTATTAATATTAACCTTTTTTAGTAACTCTAAAGTAAAAATTTTACTAAAAAAAGTTATATTCACAGAAATAAATGAAAAAATTCATCCTAATAGCAGAGAATAATTTCAAATAGAAAAAATAACAAAAACTATAAAAACTATTAAATATATAAAAATATATAAAAATATCAAGTTCAAAAATTCTTTTATTTTTTCTTTCAATATAACTCCATTTTGACAAGATTTCTCAAGTCCTTATAATTTTATTCTTTTTTACAAAAAAGCATATATTTTTTAGCAAATTATATGAAAAAGATCAAAAAATAACAAAAAAATACTGTAAAGTGTGCTTTTTGCTAAAAAAAGTTTTTTCAAATCATTCCAAAACTTTTTTGACAAAAATAAAATCTGAAAAAAAATTATCTTTTTTTATAAAAAAGTTCAAAAAAAGTATTATAATGTGGTAGATAGTGGTAAGGAGTGGTAATGTTTGGAAGTCATTTAAAAACTATTGACGAAAAGAACAGAATCATAATCCCTTCTAATTTCAGAGAAAAATTAGGTGATTATGTTTATGTTTCCATCGGTTTAGATAAAGTCATTGAAATTCGTTCTAAAGAAGAATTTGACTTAATCAAAGAAAAACTTAAAAAAAATAACTCTTTAAATAAAGCAGTTAGAGAATTTGCAAGATTTTTCTTTGGAAATACAACTGATGTTACTATCGACAAAGTTGGAAGAATTGTCTTACCAAAAACATTATTAAAAACTTGCTCTATCGAAAAAGAAGCGTATTTAATTGGGGTTGGAGAAAAATTAGAACTCTGACCAAAAGAAAAATACGAAAAACAGCAATCTAAATTCCTTGATGATGAAGAGATGGATGAGCTCCAAAAAACTTTATTTGAAAGTGGAGTTGAATTATAATGGAACATTTTCCAGTTTTATTAAAAGAAGTAATTGAAAAATTAGAAATTAATGAAAATGGTATATATCTAGATTTAACACTCGGAAGAGCGGGACACTCATCTAAGATTTTAGAAAAACTTAAAAATGGTCATCTATATGCATTTGATAAGGATATTGAAGCAATTAAGAAAAGTGAACAAAAACTCAGCTCAATATCTGGAAATTTCACTTTAATTCATAGTGATTTTAAAAATATCAAGAGCGAATTAGAAAAACTTAATATAAATAAAGTAGATGGCATATTAGTAGATTTAGGAGTTTCATCACCACAATTAGATGAAACTTCCAGAGGTTTTTCTTATAATAAGGATTATCGTCTAGATATGAGAATGGACCAAAGTCAAACTTTGGATGCTCATTATATTGTCAATAATTTTTCAGAAAGTGAATTAGTAGAAATATTTAAACAAAACGCTGATGTAATGCTCCCACAAAGAGTTGCGAAAGCTATAGTTCAACGCAGACCCATTAATACAACTTTAGAGTTGGTAGAAGTAATCAGGAAATCGTTACCTGCTAAGGTTGTAAGAATGAAAAATCCTGCAAAAGCCGTATTTCAAGCTATTAGAATTGCTGTTAATAACGAATTAGAATCTCTAAATACTTTATTAGAAAATGCTATTGATTTTCTTAAAGTTAATGGAAAATTACTCATAATTTCCTTTCATTCAACCGAAGATCGAATAGTAAAGAAATTTTTTAAACAATTAATATCAGAAAATGAAATTGATTATCGGATTCCGATAATGCAAGAAAAAAAATGAATGGCAAAATCAATTTTACCTTCTGATGAGGAAATAAAACAAAACAAAAGAAGTAGAAGTGCAAAATTACGTATTTTAACAAGATTAGTGGAGTAAAAAATGAAAAGAAATATAAAGGTTGTTGCTAAAATTGACACATCATTACAAGAATGTGCAATCTTAGCTTTTGAAGAAATAAAAAATGAAAAAGTTTTAATCTTTAATGAAAAAAACTTATTACAAAAAGAAGTTTTTGATTTTTATAGAGATGCAATGCAGTCTCTAAATAAAAAAATCAAAACAAATGTTAAAAAAATTTTTATTTCTTTGAGTGACAATTTTCTTTTTAAAACTAATCTTTATTCAGTTAAAACCGAAATTTTAAACCATAAAAAAACAATCACAAGTGAAGAAATAAATAGAAATTTAACTAAAGCAAAACAAAACAATTTAATTTCTAATCATACCTTTATTTCTATCATTCCACAAGAATACAAAATATATAAAAACAGTATATTATTTTATGAAGGCAATGAAAAACCTTTATTAAAAAATTCTGATTCTATTGAAATTAAGTATTCATTTACTTTTTTAGAAAACAATTTATATCAAGAAATAAATAATTTATTTTCACAATTAAATTTAGAAATTGAATCATTTTTCACTGAATTAATATCATTAGATAGACTTATTAATCTAGATTTAAATAATCAAGATTCTAAAAAAATAATAATTAATTTAAATAGTTCTAATACTAAAATTTCAGTTATAGAACAAGGGCATATTAAACAAATTAAAGATATTCCTTCTTCTTTTGCAGATATTAATAAAATAGTTGCAAAAGAATTAAATTTAGAAAAAAACCAAGTAGATGAACTAGTTAATATATATGGAGATAGCTTATCCATAATCAAACCCTCTACTAGTTTAATTAAAAATAAATTAACTGTTTTAGAATTTAAAACTGTGTTAGAAAAACATTATAACAAAATTGCTGAACTTGTTGTAAGTGAAATCAAAAACATAGAAAATTACAGTGAATTTGCAATTTTTCTAAATAAAAAAGAAGAACAAAATACTATATTTTTATCTTTAATTGAACAAAAAATCAATAAAAAAATTATTATTTTTAACTCTAAATTCCATCCTTTAATTTCCAAAGATGCAAAAGAAATTTTAGAAGGAATAAAATACATCGAAAAATCATATAATAATATTGATTTAAGTAAAAGTGAACACTTTTTAATTAATACTCAACCTTATTCAACAGATGAATTAATTTTCAAAGGTAATAAATTCTTAAATTTTTTAAACAAATTATTAACAAAAAGGATAAAACATGCATAATACTTTTAAAAACAACATAAAAATAAAAGTTTTAGGTATTGGTGGTTGTGGAAACAACTCCATAAAAACCTTAATGGAATATAACTTACCTAATGTTGAATATATAGCATTAAATACAGATGCACAATCCTTAAGTTATTTTGATGAAAATAAAGTAATTTATCTTGGTGATTACGAAAAAAGAAAAGGCTTTGGTGCAGGAAGTAACCCTAAAATTGGTTTTGAATGTGCCTTAGAAAGTCAACAAGAAATAGAAGATAGAATCAAAGATGCAGATATTGTTATTATAGCTGCTGGAATGGGAAAAGGAACAGGAACTGGAGCATCTAAAGTTGTAGCAGAAATTGCTAAAAAAACTGCTTCTTTAGTTATTGCTGTAGTTACAACTCCTTTTGAACACGAAGGTGAAAGAATTAAAAATAATGCTCTTCAAGGAATTGAAGAACTTAAAAAAATAGTTGATGGACTAATTATTGTCTCTAATCAAAAACTACTTGCTAATTATGGTTCAGTTTCTAATGAACATTCACTTAAATTCTCTAATACAATATTAGAAAAAACCTTAAACATTATTAATGAAATAATTAATGAAGTTGGTGTTCAAAATGTCGATTTTGCCGATTTATTATTTGTAACTAAAAACAAAGGTGAAATAATAATGAATGATGCAAGCGCATCAGGTAAAGACAGAGCAGAAAAAGCAGCTCAAAAAGTTATTTTTTCCAACATTTTAGAACACGAAATCACAGGATGTACAGATGTTATCGTTAATATTAGCGGTTCAGCTGTAACTTTCCAAGAAATTAGTTTAATTATTGATTTAATTAAAAATGCAACAGGAGAAAATGTTAATATTATTCAAGGATTAATTTCTAAAAATAATAGTGATAAATCACTGAAAATTTCCCTAGTTGCTTCTGGTTTAGAAAGAAGTTCTAACTCTTATAAAAATTTAGATTTGATTAATAATACTGCTTCTATGTCAACTTTAGATTCTCAACACACAAACACTTATAGTGATTCTACATATAACAATAATGAAAGTTTTAATAGTCCATTATTTCAAAATAGTAGTATTTCAGAAGATTCAACAACTTTTAATGAAGAGGAAGAAGATAATTCAGAATTATCACTCCCTAGTTTTTTAAAGAACAACTTGTAAAACGATGTCTTAGAAGTTTGCAATATTAACTTTAAAAACCTTTAAAAGCAAGTTTAAACTGGTTAAATTGAAGTTTTTCGCTTCAATTTTTCTTTTTTTTATTATAATTAAAAAATGAAAATTGGTATATTTGGAGGATCGTTTGATCCCATTCATAAAGGGCATATAAAGGTAGCAGAACAATCACTAAAAATTTTATCTCTAGATAAATTCTTTTTTGTTCCAGCTTTTAAAAGTCCATTTAAAACAAAAAGTAAATACGAAGATTGAAATGATCGTGTAAAAATGATCAATGATGTTAAACCAGAAAATACGGAAATTTCTTTATTTGAGATAAATCGTAAAGGAGTAAGTTACACTATTGACACTGTTAATTATTTTAAAAATAAATTCCCAAATGACGAATTATTTTTAATTTTAGGTTCAGATAATTTGGATAAATTACACAAATGAAAAGAGATAGAAAAAATCAGTTCATTAGTGAAAATTGTTATTTTTAAAAGGGAAAATAAACTAAATAAGGAAAATTTAAAAAAATTTAATTGTATTTTATTAAACAACGAAATTTTCCCCGCTTCTTCAACGGAAGTTAAATTAGGGGATTTTAGTAATTTATTTAACCAAACAATTGAATATATCGGAAAGAATTTTCTTTATATTTTAGAAATTTTAAATAACACTACAGATGCCAAGTTAAATAAACATTGTAGAGCAACAGCATCGCTTGCTGCTGAGTATGCAAAAAGTTTAAATTATAATGCAAAAATAGCTTGATTTTCTGGACTAGTTCATGATTTAACAAAAAGATGAACAATAGAAATGCATAGAGATTTTTTAGTAAAAAATGATATAGATGAAAAAGAAATTCCTGATTATAAATTACACCAAACTACAGCTTCTTTATGATTAGATAAATATTATAAAGTGCAAAATCCAGAAATAGTTAGAGCTATTTCTGTGCACACTTCTATTAATTATGAAATGTCAACTTTAGACAAGATTGTTTTTATGGCAGATAAATTGTGTCAAGGTAGAAAATGAGAAGGAATACAAGCTATTAGAAATTTAGCTTTTAGCGATTTTGATTTAGCTTTTAAAAAAGTAGTAGAGCACATTAAACATTTTAATTTAAACAAAACCACAGTTTCAAAAGAACAATTAGATATTTATGATTATTGACTTAACAAAGATTAAAAACGCATTAATAATTGCCGATCAAGAAGAAGAGCATTTACTTATTCAAGAAGGATGAAACTTAAAAAAGACTATTAAAAAACTAAATAAAAAATTTTTAGTTTTTGAAAAAAACAATAATTTTCTAGTAGTTTTATATTCTGGTATTGGATTAATTAATGCTGCAAGTAGCACTACTTTACTACTTTCTGTTTTTAATAAGATTGAAAATGTTTATAATTTTGGTGCAGTTGGTTCAATATCTAAAAAACATGATATTTTTGAGATAGTGATTCCAAAAAAATTTTTTAATATTGATACGCAAACTCCTTGATACAATTTTGGACAAACACCAGGGGAAAAACAGTATTTTTTAAATAAAATAAAAATAATAGAAAAAGTAAAATACAGCAATATCTGTTCTTCAAATTCATTTCTTGATTCCAAAGAAAAAGCTCTAGAATTCTACAAAAAAACAAAATGTGAAATTTTCGATATGGAAAGTTTTGCCATTGCACAAGTTTGTTCTCAAAACAAAATTAATTTTTTTAGTGTAAAAGCAATTTCTGACAAAATTTCGCAAGATATAGATAATAAACTAGATATTAATTTTAGAATAAAAGAATCATCAAAAAAAGCTTTTTTATTTTTAATTAGCAAGATAATTGATAATTAATTTTCTTAATAATATTTACGTATTAAGAAAAGAGTGCTATAATAATAATGTAAAACAATTTTTCACAACCAAGTTTAATTTAAATAAATTAAGTTAAACAAAAACTCCATTTCTACCGACAGTGGAGTTTTTTTAATAAAATTAGTATATTTACCATCGTTTTGTCTTTAAATTAAAATAATTTTCATTATTTTCTATTATTGATTGAACTAGTCACATTTTAATATTAGTACAGAATTTATTTTGTAACAAAACCAGAAAAAATCGGGATTTTTGGCGGATTTTGCTGAAATAAAATAGATAGGAAAATGTATTTGTTAAAGCAATTAACAATAAATCATTAGTGAAGATGACATTTTAATTAATAAAACCCCCCGAACATTTTGATTAATAATTTACAAATTTGCAAAAATTTTATAAATATTTCAGAAAAGTGCTATAATAATAATGTAAAACAATTTTTCACAACCAAGTTTAATTTAAATAAATTAAGTTAAACAAAAACTCCATTGCCACCTATATAATGGAGTTTTTTTATTTTCAACTTCAAAAAATAATTTTATTTTTTCAAACTTTATTTAAGTATAAATAAAATTATTATCCAGAGTTTTCCAGTTAATAGTAAAAAAGACAAAATCAACCAAAAATGGTTGATTTTATTGTTTTTGTTTTTCTTTATACTATTTTTGATAAAATTCCTTTTATAGCGTATTAATATTTGATATTATCTTTACTTTCATCAGTTTTATAATTTAAAGATTTACTTTAATTATTTTACTTTTAAATTCATTCAAAAACGATTGTTTGAAAATTAAATGCTCCTGTTTATGTCTATCATTCCCAAATATTTAGGATTATTTTCTAATTTTTATTATTACCAAAGATAACTTTTTAAATAATTTTTTAAAAACTTTACAACGGTTGGATATACTAATTATTATAAAAGAAATTTTCATTGTCAAACGGCACTATAATAGAATAACATTTAAAAAGAAAAAATATTTTTTAATACATAGTATCAACTTTTAAAAAAGTATTAAAAAAACCCGTCAATTAAGAATGACGGGACTCCATTTCCACCTATATAATGGAGTTTTTATATTAGGTCGTGAAAAATTAATTTTATTTTTTAAACTTTTACTTAATTATAAATAAAATGATTATTAATAAAATTAATATATTTTCCATGATTCTACTTTGAAATAAAACAATTTCTCACCCCTTTCTGTGACATAAAAACTTAGTCACATTTTAATATTACCACAGAATTTATTTTGTTACGAAAATACGGAAAA
>NZ_JBTGVC010000025.1:0-14686 GCF_054343375.1 Mycoplasma sp. Z386 | reverse complement strand
TGTTGAAAATGTGTCATTTTTTGCTAAGTATAGAAAAATAGTAAAAATTTAGGTTTTTATTTCTTTTTTGTTCAAATATTTTCACAAAGTGAAATAATTATATTGTATATACATTATGGTTGTATATAAATTAAATAAACAAACAGGAGAATTATGTACCAAGATAAAAAGAAAATTTTAGCATTAGGTTTTCTTTCAAATTTAATGTTAACAATATTTATATTTTTTCTAATTTTATTTATAACATTTAGTGAAAAGCAATTGCATTATTTAGATAGAGGATGACAATTTGTATTAACTCTTTGTATAATTTACTATTCTTTATTCAATTATCTAATTTTCATTATCTATAAGTTTTTCCTTATTAAAAATGCAAAATTAGGTTTTAGCAAAAAAATTATTTTTATATTTTTCACTATGTTATTTTATTTTTTAATTTACAAAAAAGAAAATTTGAACCTAAGTTTAAATGTAAAAAACAAAAAAATAATATTAATTGCTTATGCAGCAATAGTTTTTATTGTTTTTGGTATATTAATGGGCGTTTTATTTATAGGTATACTTAAAATTGGTTTATTTGTTTTACAAATCCCATTTCATTTCACTATTTTTCCTGCCGCTATCAGTGTTTTAATTATTTCAATATTGGAATATTCTAGTTCATCAAAAGAAAAAAGTAAAATAAAAAAGGTTGTTGATAACAAAATTTAAAAAAGTTTATATCCGCTATTTAGTTTTTTAAAATAGCGGATTTTTTATTCAAAAGAATTTTAAATAAAAATTTAAGTAAAAATAATCCCTAATTTATTCAAAATTTTTTATTCTTTTTATAAAAAAAGTGAATTTTTTTAAATAAAATGATATAATTAGAATATATGAGTAAAGTAGTTATCAAAAATGTGAGTAAAATTTATAAGGACAAGAAAATATTAAACAATATTTCACTTAACATCGAATTTAAAAGTTTTTATTTAATAGCAGGAAATAATGGTTCTGGTAAAAGTACACTTTTAAAAATAATTGCTGGAAATGATTCAGATTATGATGGTGAAATTTTTATAGACAATGAGTTTTTAGAAAAAATCAAAGGTAAAAAAGATGTTTTATATTTCAACACTGATTTGAAATTTCCAAGCAACATGAGTGCATTGAAATTTATTGAACATTTTTATTATTATTTTCATCAAAAGAAAATTTCAAAACAAGCAATAAAAGATAAAATGCAAGAATATAAAATATCCTTTAATAAAAACCCAAATAAATTTTCTTCAGGAGAAAAACAAAAATTAATTTTGATATTAGTGGAATTTATTAAGCCAAAATTACTACTAATTGATGAATTAGAAAGTAATTTAGATATTTATTGAAAAGAAAAGTTTTACAAAACTATAGATAATTTAAGAGTTGAAAACGATATGACTATTGTAATCGTTTCCCATGAGATAAATAATATCTTGCCTTATGTTACAGATTTTGTATTGCTTGATTCAGGTGAAATTAAAGAAATCAATTTAAAAGAAAATAAAAACAAAAAAGAAAATTTTACAAAAGTAATTATAGAAACACTCAAAGGAGAATATGAAAACAATTTTAAAAAATAATTTTAAGTATTTATTTAAAACACATACAATTTGAATATTGTTGGTATTTTGTTTTTTATCTTCGTTTTCAGTAATTCCTGTAATTTTAAGTAAGAATAATTTAATAAACTATAATTGATTTATCTTTTATATTAATTTTGTCATTTGTGCAATTATTTCTTTTACTTTGATTTATTTACTTTTTATAGGAACTAAAAGAAATTTCTACGATGGTTTTCAAAACACTTTATTTTCTAGTAAAAGAGTAATTTTATTTTCTAAAATAATAACTATTTATATATTATTTAGTGTTACAAATTTCCTTGTAATATTAAATCAAATAATAATTTCTCTCGCCACCTCTAGTGAGTTAGTTGTAATTTATATTACTTTATTAAATTGACTAGTTAATAACTTTGTTTTTATATTATTTTCCTTTATTTTTCTTTTAATCATCAAAATTTTTAAATCATCTATGAAAAATATTTTGATCAATTCAATGATAACTAGTACTTTTATTTTAATTCCTGTTATAACAAGAAGTACTATTAACTATTCAGAAAATTATAAAAATCCAAATATTTTTCAAGCTATAGAGTTATCAAAAGAAAATAAAATGAATTATTATAATGTTTCTGAAAAGTTTTTAAACTATAAAAATAAAGAATATTTTGATTTTATTGAATCGCTATATTTACTTTCAATTTTAGTATTTAAAGAAAATATGCACAACAATATAAAACATATAGAAAATAAAGGAAATTATAATACTTTATATCAAATAAATCAATTTGACAAGCATGATTGAGATACTACTAACAATGAATATTTTTTATATAAAGAAAATCAAGAAGCACTTTTAATCTTAGATAGAAATTCATTATTGTCTACACTAAATTTTTCTAACATAAATAAGAATATAAATTATGAAAATCTAAAAGTAAAAATAAATAAAGATTTATGAGATGAAAAAGATTTTAGTGATGATGAAATTTTGTTTATAAGACAACTAAATGGTTTAGATAATATAAATATTCAAACTTTTAAAAGAGATTTTATCTATTTTCTAAAAGACCAATTTTTTATAAAACAATTTATTGAACAAAATTCACAAGAATTATTTGATTTTCTGAATTTATTGTTTATAAAAAGAAGATTTATAAATGATAAATTTGTAAATAATAAACTGAGCAAATTTTATGTAGAATCTTTGATTTTAAATAATAAAGAAATAGATTTAAATTCAAAAATAGATAATCAAGATTTTGAATTTATATCTCAAAAATATTTAATATTCAAGGATAATAAAGTTTGAATATTAAATAGTGCATTTAAATATTTTGAAGTAGATTTATCACAATTTCATATTTATTATTCAAATATTAACACAATCGATGATTGAAAAAATTATTTGATTTCTGAGTCATTTTCAATTCAAAATTTATCTGATAAATTGAAAAACTTTAAATATCTATCAAACAATGAAAATAAAAATTATGAATTTGAATTTTTAGCAAATAAACCAAAAATTACTGATTTTCAATATGTTGTAACTAATAAAATATCAGTAAAAAATAAGTTTAATTATTTAGGTTTAACTTTAATAATATTAGTTACATTACTAAATGGTTCATTTCTAATATTTTATTGGGTAAAAAGGAGTAAATAATGAAAAAATATATTAAAAATTTAGGTTTTGGTGCAATAGCAACAGTTTTAGTAGGTTCAGGAGTTGCTGCTGCCATTTTAATGCCTATAAATAAAGAAAATAAGAAAACAATTAATGAAGAAGAACAAATCAAAAGTAGTATTTTAGAACAATTAAAACAAGAAACACAATATCAAAGCAAAGATGTTTTTGTTTCAAAAACATTAGATAAACTAATCGATAATTTTAGTGATTTAAATGTAATGTTAGATCAAAAAATAGAAGCAGTTGAATTCTTTTCTAATAAAGATATTCAAGAACTTGAAAAACAGATTTTACCAAGTAATGAGTTAAATTCTAATTTATTTGGACCAACTCTTGTAAGAAAAGATGAATTAGAAAATAAAGAAGTTTTTCTTGGAAAAGATAATCAAGTTTTTACTGATGAATTAGAAGCAAAACTTTCATATTTTAATGTAAATTCCTTTTATAAATATGAAACAACTTTTGATAAAAGCAGTGGCAATGCTAAAATTTTTCAAACTAAAGCTGAATTAATTAATTATTTTGAAAGTCTTTATCAAGAAATTGCTACTAAAAATATATCAGATAAGCAAAAATTAAGTGAATTAAAATCAAAAATTAAATTTGCTAAAACTAATAAACATATTAAAGCACCAAATGATTTAATTTCTTTTTCTGATATTTCAATTAAATCTAATTTAGATAATTTTGTAAAAAATAATTACAAAAAATACATTTATTTTAAAAACAAAATTTATGAATATGATAACTTTATCAAAAATCAAGTATTTGATTCATATTTAAGTGAATTACCGATTTTAAAATTAAATTCAACTAACGGACAAAATAAATTTATTGTTGATTTAGATAAATCAGTAAAAGAAAATTTCTATGGGAAATTATTTTTAGATAGTCCATCAGGTTCTATAAATGACATTGTTGATGTAAATAATTGAAATAAAAAAGAGAGAGAAGAAAAATTATTTACAAACCCAATGGAAGAAACTAAAAAAAGTCTTGTAAATAATTTTGTCTCTCGAATTATTAAACAAAAAAGTGATGCTAATTTTGACAAATTCCTTTTAAATTCCCATTTAAACGAAAATGATAAAGAAAAATTACAAAAAGATTATAATCAAAATTTCTCAATTTTAAATAATTATTTATTAAGAGAAGATCTAGAGAATTTGAAAGAAGAATTTTCTAAAATTAAATATGCTAATTTAAAAGACGTTACTCTTTGAGACAAAATTCAAGATGCAAATAAGATCCTTTTAAAAGGAAAACACGGAACTATATTTAATCAAATTTATTCCTTTTATATTTCTTCTATTTCAGCAATGTTTGAAAGTAAAATTAACTTTAAAACAGTTTATGTATTTAAGAAATATATAAAATCATTTTTAAATACTATTAATACAACTTTAAAAGAAATATTCACAGATGAATTTTATGTTACAGAAAACAACGAACACATTGATTTATTAAAATTGTATGGTTTAAAAGATGATTTAAATATTTCGGTATCAACAAGTCCTGACTACTTTTTAGGTTCGCTTACACAAAGTACTAAATTTATGAATGCAATTAATTTAATAAATTTTGCAACCGCTTCTTTAACTAACACAAATTCAAGTGAAGAATTTGATAGAATCCTTTTATTAAAAGACACTAATAGCGAAGAAGAATTAAGAAAATACAAAGAATTTTTTGAATTGTATTCTTTAACTTCAAAAACCAAAAATGCCTATAATTACAACGAAAACACTTTAGAATATGTTAAAAATGTTCCTGTTTTTAACTCTTTAAACAAGAGTCAACAAGAATTTATTGATGCTACTATTTCAGTTTCAAAAAGCATTAAATTTGTTTTAAAATCTTCAATAGAACAATTATTAACACTACCTGATGTTGATATTTTTAATATTAAATACGAAGAAAGTGGTAGTTCTTATATTCCACCTAAAGAAATCAAAACATTAAAAGGTCAATATAAAGATTATTTTGAATTAATTAGTTTTGTTAAATTTGCTTCAAACGATTTTGCAATTCACACTTCTTTAATCGATTCTCCAAAGTTTTATGACACCGTTTTAACTTTAAGACAAGAAAAAGATAAAATACTAAAAAAAGTTGATCAAAAAACACATTGAAAATGAACAAAAAAATTCAAAAGTACAGGAAAATACACAAAACCAACTAAAAAACACATTAGTGAACAAAATCAAAAATTTTTAAATAAAAGTGCGGCACTTTTAGGTCTTGCAACAGATTTTATCTTCTTTGCAAGTACAGAAAAAACACTAGAATCCACCTTATATTTTATTAAAAATGCAGCAGGTGCAATTAAAAACTTAAGTAAAGTTTTAGGACCTTGAGCTTTTGGTGCTGAAATTCTTTTTGACTTTATTATTCAAGCGATAGGAACAGAAGAATTTCATGAATATGTTTTTAAACCAAATTCAGAAGAAGATTATATTTGACAAGGTGGAAGTTCCACAAAACGTTTTTGAGGATTATGAAATAAAGTAAATTCTGATATTAGCAAGATCAAAGATAAAATTTTAACACCAGTAAAAATTTTAAATGCAACAGTAAAAGATGAATTTTATTTTAATAATAAAAAATATGATCAATATATGTTTGAATATCTTAAAAAAGAAGTAATTCAAGAAATAGAAAAAGGAAATTTACAATTAGAATACATTGATGATTTAAAAATATTATATTCTTTTGAAAAAGAAATTCCTACATCAACTTTTGATAAAAAGACAATGCCTTTCTTTGAGAGTGTCCAAGAGTTACAAAATTATTTAGCAAACGAAGATAATCGCGCTAGATACTTAACTGATATTACTTATTTAAAATTTGATTCTGATAATTTTCAATATAAAGTAGATAACTATAAAGAATTAATGAAGAAATTCATTAACTATTTAAACATTAACTTGAAACCAATTTATTTATTGCAAGTTCCTGAACTAAAAGATTCTTATCCTTTAGAACAAGAGAAATTTTTAGAAAATCCTTCGCTAGAAAAATATGATACTTCTTATTTAAGTAGAGAAGAAATTGAAAAATTATTATTAAATAATGATTTAAGCAATAGTGAAAGGTTTGTTGTACTTGATACAAATATTCGTTCTAATTCTAAATATGTCTATTTAGATGTTAAAAAAGAAATAGAGCAACTGCTTACTAAATATGCAGACAAATTTAAAGTTAGATCTAAATTTGTTTTAAGAAGAGATATTGATGGTCAATATAAATATAGTGAACTGAAAAGTTATCAAAAAGTAATTCTTTATAAAACTTTTGATAAAGAAAATAATGTGAAATACTTTTTAAATTATGATCAAGCAAAAGAGTTTTTAAAAACAGATAAAAGTTTAGATATTAGAAAAGAAGTTTATCGCTATAATCCAAGAACTGTATATTCTTATTTAGGAAAAGAATTTGACTCCAAAGAAGAATTAATAAATTACTTCATAGAAGAATATAGAAAAAACAAAATAAAAGGAGAAAACAATGAAAAAAATAATATTTAGTTTAACAACAGCAGCTTATGTTTCTTTACCGGTAATTTCTGTCTCTGCTTCTGGTGATTCAGAAACAGGACATTTATATGTAATAGAAATAAATGGTGTACCTAAATCATTTAGAAATCATCAAGAAATTTTAAATGAATTATTAAAAATAGGAAACAGAAGATTTACAAGTGCAATTGGTTTAAAAGACACAAATAATCAATATGGTCAAGTTTTTCTTGAACCAGAAAAACTTTATAAATACGATCGAGAAAAAATAAAACCTGCATACAGAGATATTTTTGGAAATTATGTTGATAATCAAAGACTTGCAATTGATTCATACATTTCTGAAAACAGAATAGTTAAAAAATACTTTGATAGTTTCAACAATCCTTTTGATACACAAGAAGAAGCACAGTTAAGTATAGTTGAAGGGATTAAAGAAAATTTAACTTATAATCCGTTTTATGAATTTAAAGTTAAGGAAGTAAATCAACCAGAATACGATTTAAAAATTAATCCATTTATACAAGATGATATAGATAAATTGAGAGATATTTTAGCTAAAGAAAATGTAATTTTACGTCATAAAGACGATTTAGAAAATGTAAAAATTAATCAGGAAAAACAAGGAATTACACTCAATGGAAATGACTATATTTATCATAGAGATAATACTGATTTAGAAAATTATTTAAAAAATATTATGAATAATTTTATTGATGATTTATTTGATATGAAAAACGAAAACGTTTTTAAATTGCAGTTTAAATTAGTTGAAACAAAAGGAGACAAAAACAAATCAAACAATGCTTTTGAAGTTTCTATTAATGATGATGAAAGTAATTGATCTATTATGCAAAATGATGAAAATGGTCTTACTTTAGAAAAAAATGTTAGTCAAAATTATATTGATAAATATAATGTTGAAAACGTTTTAGAAACAATGAAAAATTCTGATGACTACTTCACAACAGATTTAGAACAGAAATATAATTTTTTTGTAAATAAAGTTGGAGATGTTACTCTTAGATTAAAAGATAAAAACTTTTTATCAATAAATAATATGAATATAAAAACAAAGACTAAATGAAAACTAGATGAACGAGCAATTGTAAGATATTTTGGTTTTTCTAAAGCCCCAGTAAGTATTTTGGATTCTTATGATTCAGCAAGAGCATGAAATAATTTTGATATAGAAGTAAACTTAAAGTTGGATAAATATAAATTAAAAAGAGTTTTTGAAAATAGAGTTAAAAATTTAAACATACAAACTATAAATAATCAAATAGTTTTAACACTCAATAAAATTTTGAAAAACAATCCTGAATTAAAAGAAAAATACAGAGAACTAAATAATGATTTAATCTTAGATATGGAAAGTAAAATTTTATTATTACAAAAAATAAAAGAAACTCCAATATCTATTGATAAAATTTATTATTATTCTCTAAATGAAATTTCTAAGGAATTTATTAAAAAAGATTTTAAAAAAGAAAATAATTTTAATAAAATCATAAAAGATCAAGTTAAGGAATATTTAATTAACTCTTTTAATGCTTTAAATAATTATTATGTCAAAAACAAATTCTTTTCTATAAATGATAAATTTGTTTATAAAAATCAAAATAATATATCAATGTTTGAAAATATAGAAAAAAATGATTATACAATTATTAATCATAAAAAAATAGTAAAAAATCCATTTAATAATCAAAAAATAAAATACATAAATAAAACAGATTCAACCATAAATGGATTAAATCAATTAAGAAGCATTTGATTAGATTATTATAAAAATAATAAAGACAAAAAAGATAAAAAATTATTTAACATTTTGGAAAATTTTAGTGAATATTTTAGAAAAAACAAAGAATTTTTATTCTTAGAAAATACTAAAATAGGAATTTTAAAAAACTTTATTTCTGTAGATGATGCTGAGAAAAAAATCTATAACTATAATTCAAGGTATACAAACATTACAGAATTAGCAAATCAAACCGAAGAATCTAATTTAGAAGAATATCTTTTAAAAAGAATGAAACCTAAAGAAAGATATTACATACCAGGACTAAAAAGTACCCTTATCTCTCGTGGACAATCTTTTAGAGAAGAATTATTTGAGTTTAATGACCCTAAAATTTTTCAATTAAACTATAGACTAATCCTAGGAAAATTAATTCTGCCTGTAGCAGAAAGAAGATTTTATGTAGAAAATAACAAATCTATCGAAATAAAATCTAATTATTATAACTTGTGAACCATAGATTTAAATAATCAAGAACTTTTCTTCGATTCTCAAGAAGGTATGATGTCATATTTAAAAGATTACATAAAATATAGAGCTAAAAAAATAGAAGGGACTAAATAATGAAAAAGAAAATATTATTAACAAGTGCAGCAATCGTAACTTTTGCTTCTGTAAATTTGGTAGTAAGTTGTAATTATGAAGAAAAATCCAAAGAACCAAATTTCCCAAAAACACCTGAAGAGCAAAAATATGATGAACTTTTTAGCAAATATAAAGAAAAATACGTAGGAACTGATAATTATGTATTTGATGATTTTGAAGAATTTGATTTTAATAATATAAATCATTATCAAATAGTTAATGCTAAAAAATTAGTAGAGTTAAATCCTGTATTTCAAATAAAAAATATTAAAATAGAAAATAATCAAAATATTTATTTATTTTTTACTAAAGAAAGTGAAGAAAAATTTTATACATGATTTAATGATTTTGAATTTAAATATAAAGTATATAAAGATGTTATAGATAAATTAGCGCCCGAAAAGAAAATAAAGTATTTAAATAATAAAGATGTCTATTTAGTTAAAGAAAGTAATTATAATTTTACTTTATCTAAAACGAAAGATTATTATAGTGAAATAATGGCTGTTAGTTATTTTGTTATGAACAGACTAGTTCAAATACCTAATGTAAAAATAGAAGGCTTATTTGCTTTAACTTCTGCTATGACTTTTGGTGTAAACGATGAACATAGTTACTTTTCATCACTAGATATAAAATCAAATTTAACTTTCGGAGAAAGAGGATTCAGAGATCATTTCAAAATTTTTTCTATACCTAAACCAAAAATAGAAAAATTATTTCCAAATATGACAAAAAAAGAAATGGAAAAATTTAATGTTACTGCTCCAAACATAAAATTATTAACAACCATAGATTTTGAATTAGATTCAGACAATTATTTAAATGATTGATATAATATTGAAAATGATTTAAGTGCAAGAGAAAATGTTGAAACAATTGCAAATCAATACTCAGAAAACTTCTTTGATTATGATTTAACTTTTTCTAGAGAAAGAAAAGTACAAGATTATGATGTAAAAACAGATGAAAAAAGAGAATATATTAAAAAAGATTCTATTCACTTTATATTGTCAAGACCTTTAAAAATCATATCTACTGAAGGAAAAAATCAAAAACAAAATTAAAATTCTAAATGAATTGTTAAAAATAGGAAACAGAAGATTCACAAGTGCAATTGGTCTTAAAGACATAAATAATCAATATGGTCAAGTTTTTCTTGAACCAGAAAAACTTTATAAATACGATCGAGAAAAAATAAAACCTGCATATAGAGATATTTTTGGAAATTATGTTGATAATCAAAGACTTGCAATTGATTCATATATTTCTGAAAACAGAATAGTTAAAAAATACTTTGATAGTTTCAACAATCCTTTTGATACGCAAGAAGAAGCGCAATTAAGTATAGTCGAAGGAATTAAAGAAAATTTAACTTATAATCCGTTTTATGAATTTAAAGTTAAAGAATTAAATCACCCAGAATATGATCTAAAAATCAATCCATTTATACAGGATGATATAAATAAATTGTATGAAAAATTATCAAAAAATGATATAAGTGTTCGTCATAAAGATGATTTAGAAAATGTAAAAATTAATCAAGAAAAACAAGGAATTACACTCAATGGAAATGACTACATTTATCATAGAAATAATACTGATTTAGAAAATTATTTAGAAAATATTATGAATAATTTTATTGATGATTTATTTGATATGAAAAACGAAAACGTTTTTAAACTGCAGTTTAAATTAGTTGAAACAAAAGGAGATAAAAACAAAACAAATAGTGGTTTTGAAGTTTCAATTAATGATAATGAAAGCAATTGATCTATTATTCAAAATGATGAAAATGGTCTTACTTTAGAAAAAAATGTTAGTCAAAATTATATAGATAAAT
This sequence comes from Mycoplasma sp. Z386, assembly GCF_054343375.1. NCBI lineage: Bacteria > Bacillati > Mycoplasmatota > Mollicutes > Mycoplasmatales > Mycoplasmataceae > Mycoplasma > Mycoplasma sp. Z386. The sequence goes on along the minus strand of NZ_JBTGVC010000025.1, from coordinate 3,669 downwards.
ATAATGTAGAAAATGTTTTAGAAACAATGAAAAATTCTAATGATTATTTTACAACAGATTTAGAACAGAAATATAATTTTTTTGTAAATAAAGTTGGAGATGTTACACTTAGATTAAAAGATAAAAACTTTTTATCAATAAATCATATGCATATAAAAACAAAGACTAAATGAAAACTTGATGAACGAGCAATTGTAAGATATTTTGGTTTTTCTAAAGCACCAGTAAGTATTTTGGATTCTTATGATTCAGCAAGAGCATGAAATAATTTTGATATAGAAGTAAACTTAAAATTAGACAAATATAAATTAAAAAGAGTTTTAGAAAATAGAGTTAAAAATTTAAATATAAAAACTTTAAAACAGCAAATGATTTCAACATTGGATAAAATGTTTAAAAATAATTCTCAATTAAAAGAAAAATATAAAGAATTTAACAATGATTTATTGTTAGATATAGAAAGTAAAGAAGAATTAATTCAAAAAATTAAAGATCAAATCGATAATTTGTTACTAAGTTATGATTATGTCTCTTATAATATAAAAAACTCTATTTATAAAAACAAAGTAGAAACAATAAAACAAAAAATAAATAATTTTAATAGTTTAATAAAAAGTGAAATAATTCAACAATTAAAGGATAAAAGAAATTCGAAATATTATATATATTCTAGACACAAATTTTTATCTTTAAATGATAAATTTGTTTATAAAAATCAAAATAATATATCATTATTTGAAAACATAGAAAAAAGTGATTATACAATTATTAATCATAAAAAAATAGTAAAAAATCCATTTAATAATCAAAAAATAAAATACATAAATAAAACAGATTCAACCATAAATGGATTAAATCAATTAAGAAGCATTTGATTAGATTATTATAAAAATAATAAAGACAAAAAAGATGAAAAATTATTTAACATTTTGGAAAATTTTAGTGAATATTTTAGAAAAAACAAAGAATTTTTATTCTTAGAAAATACTAAAATAGGAATTTTAAAAAACTTTATTTCAATAGATGATTCTGAGAAAAAAATCTATAATTACAACTCAAGATATACAAACATTACAGAATTAGCAAACCAAACTGAAGAATCAAATTTAGAAGAATATCTTTTTAAAAGAATGAAACCAAAAGAAAGATATTACATACCAGGACTAAAAAGTACCCTTATATCTAGAGGACAACCTTTTAGAGAAGAATTATTTGAATTCAACGATCCTAAAATCTTTCAATTAAATTACAGACTAATTCTAGGTAAATTAATTCTTCCTGTGGCAGAAAGAAGATTTTATGTAGAAAATAACAAATCTATCGAAATAAAATCTAATTATTATAACTTGTGAACCATAGATTTAAATAATCAAGAACTTTTCTTCGATTCGCAAGAAGGTATGATGTCATATCTAAAAGATTACATAAAATATAGAACTAGAAAAATAGAAGGAGTTAAATAATGAAAAAGAAAATGTTATTAACTAGTGTAGTCATCTTAACTTTTGCTTCTGTAAATTTGGCAGCAAGTTGTAATCAAGAAAAAATCGAAAAATCTAATTTTCCAAAAACACCTGAAGAGCAAAAATATGATGAACTTTTTAACAAATATAAAGAAAAATACGTGGGAACTGACAATTATGTGTTTGATGACTTTGAAGAATTTGATTTTAATAATAGAGATTATTACGAAATAATAAATCTTAATAAATTATTAGAAAGAAGACCAATTTATAAATATGAAAAATTAGAAAATTTTAATAATGAAAATATTTTTATATATTTTAAGCAAGAAAAAACCAAGATTTTCTTTAATTGATTATCAAATTTTAAGTTTAAATTAAAAGTTTACAAAGATGTTATTGATAAGTTGGCTCCAAACAAAAAAATAAAATATAATGATGGAAAAGAAATTTATTTAGTAAAAGAGAGCAATTATAAATTTAAATTTAATTTTTCTGAAAGTGATAAGGATTATAATGAAGTTTTTTCAATCAATACTTCTATTATTGAAGGATTATTATCTATTCCTAATTTGCATTTAGAGGGTCGTTTTGTTTTTAACAAAGTGGTATATTTTCCTAAAAATTATGAAAATAACTATTTTTCTAGAATAAATTTATTATCTAATTATACTTTTTTTGAATATAAAAACAACGAAAATTATAAATGATTTTCTACTCCAAAACCTAAAATAGAAAAATTAATACCAGGTATTTCAAAAAAAGAAATTGAGAAATTTAATTCTTATACACCTATAATAAATCTATCCACAACTTTTAATTTTGGTTTTAAGTCTGAAAATGATTTTAACGATTGATATAATATTGAAAATGATTTAAGTGCAAGGGAAAATTCCCAAATAATTGAAAATCAAAATTCAGAAAAATTTTATAATTATGATTTAACTTTTTCTAGAGAAAGATTAGAAAGAGAATATTCTAGTGAAATAGACGATTATAAAGAACATATAGAAAAAGATTCTATTCACTTTATATTGTCAAGACCTTTAAAAATTATATCTACTGAAGGAAAAAATCAAAAACAAAATTAAAATTCTAAATGAATTATTAAAAATAGGAAACAGAAGATTCACAAGTGCAATTGGTCTGAAAGATACAAATAATCAGTACAGTCAAGTTTTTCTCGAAACAGAAAAACTTTATAAATACGATCGAGAAAAAATAAAACCTGCATACAGAGATATTTTTGGAAATTATGTTGATAATCAAAGACTTGCAATTGATTCATACATTTCTGAAAACAGAATAGTTAAAAAATACTTTGATAGTTTCAACAATCCTTTTGATACACAAGAAGAAGCACAGTTAAGTATTATTGAAGGAATTAAAGAAAATTTAACTTACAATCCGTTTTACGAATTTAAAGTTAAAGAAGTAAATCAACCAGAATATGATCTAAAAATTAATCCGTTTATACAGGATGATATAGATAAATTGAGAGATATTTTAGCTAAAGAAAATGTAATTATTCGTCATAAAGATGATCTAGAAAACGTAAAAATTAATCAAGGAAAACAAGGAATTACACTCAATGGAAACGACTATATTTATCATAGAGATAATACTGATTTAGAAAATTATTTAGAAAATGTTATGAATCATTTTATTGATGATTTATTTGATATGAAAAATGAAAACGTTTTTAAATTACAATTTAAATTAGTTGAAACAAAAGGAGATAAAAACAAATCAAACAATGGTTTTGAAGTTTCTGTTAATGATAATGAAAGTAATTGATACATTATGCAAAATGACGAAAATGGTCTTACTTTAGAAAAAAATGTTAGTCAAAATTATATTGATAAATATAATGTGGAAAACGTTTTAGAAACAATGAAAAATTCTAATGATTATTTCACAACAGATTTAGAACAGAAATATAATTTTACAGTAAATAAAGTTGGAGATGTTACACTCAGACTCAAAGATAAAAACTTTTTATCAATAAATCATATGCATATAAAAACAAAGACTAAATGAAAACTAGATGAGTATGCTTTTCTAAGACTTTTGGGTTTTTCCAAAGCACCAGTAAGCATTTTGGATTCTTATGATTCAGCAAGAGCATGAAATAATTTCAATATAGAAGTCAACTTAAAATTAGATACAAATAAATTAAAAAGAGTTTTTGAAAATAGAATTAAAA
>NZ_JBTGVC010000024.1:0-18854 GCF_054343375.1 Mycoplasma sp. Z386 | reverse complement strand
AAAGAAAACTTTCAAGCAAAGATAGAGAAATAGAAAGATTAAACAGACAAATGGCAGATCTTGAAGAATTATTTAAAAATTCTAACGGATCTTATGCAAAAGAAATTGCTGTTTTGATGGAAAAATTAAGAGACAGCAATTCTGATAAAGAAGCTTTAAGAAAGGAAATTGAAAACTTAAAGAAAAAAATTCTTGAATCTTTAGATAAAGAACCGGAAAAAGTTATTGTTGAAAAAGAAAAACCTGTTTTTGTAGAAAAAGAAGTAGTTAAGGAAGTTGTTAAAGAAGTTCCAGTATACATTGAAAAAGAAGTAGTTAAGGAAGTTGTTAAAGAAGTTCCAGTATACATTGAAAAAGAAGTCGTAAATGAAGTAGTTAAAGAAGTTTACATTAACGAAGATAAAAAAGAACCAACAAAATACTCTAACTTCTATAATCTAACTCCTTCAAAACAACTTGAAGCATTAGCAGTATATTCACAAAAACTTGAAAAAATCGCTTCTTCTTATGATGAAATAATGATTACATCAACTCAAGACAATAATCAAATCAAAAATGAATTAGATTTAGTATCTAAAGCATTAGAATCATTAGATCAAGCATTTAAAGATGATTATTCACAAAAACTATTACTTTTAGTTAAAAAAGCAACTAAAGAATCAAGTGATAAATTAATGGAAAAAATTAAAGTTTCAGAAGAGTTATTCTACTCAGATGAAAATGCAATTTACTATAAGAAAAATAAATTATCACATGAGTTGTCTTTCATCAATTATGAAAACAAACACATAGGATTTGTGGAAGAAAAGAATTATAAATATGGTGTTATTGAAAACTACAGTTTAAATAAATCACATTTCTTAGTATTTAAAAACAACGTAGTACAAAAAGTAGAAAAATCAGATCAAACTTCTGCTTTAACAAGTGGTTGAACAAGAAGATCTATTTGAACAACAATTATTTACTGAATCGCATACATAATTTTATTTGTAGTAGTAATTGTTCTTGCAGTTCAAAGATAATATATAACCTATATTTATTTACTCTAATATTAATAAAAGCAATATAAATATAGTATTAAGCACTTAATTAGTAAGTGCAAAAAGTAAAAATATAAAATAAATATTAATTATTTAAATTATTTGTATTATTAACTAAAATAATGCAATAAAACGAAAGGTAATTATGGCAAAACCAAGTGCGAAAATTGTGTTAGGTGGACTTGCAGCTGCTGCTTTAGTAACATCTGTAGTAACCACTGTAGTAGTTTTTTGAAATAGAAAAAGTAATGAATGAACTTCTGATGAATATGCAAAAGCAAAAGCAGAAGTACAACAATTAATTGATAAAGTTAAAGATCCAAAAGCAAAAAGAGCATTCCAAAATAGATTAAATAAATTAAAAGAATACTCTACTAAAAATGTTGATTTATTAAAACAATTAAAACAAGATGTTACAAAAGCTTTAGCTGATCAAAAAAACAACAGAAGTACTGAACAAATTTCTAAAGAAGTTGGAAGTAAAATTAATTCTATTTCTGACAAAACCCCAATTAAAAACATTTTAAAAGATGAATATAAAGCAACTGATACAACAAATAAAGGTGCTTTACTTTCATTAGAAGATAAAGTAGATAAAGTTTTAGAAGCACAAGACTTAATTTCTAAAGTTGAAGATGCTGAAATTAAAAAACAATTATCAGACGATTTTGCAAACGCAAAAACTATTGAAGAAATTGATGCAATTATTGAAAAAGCAAAACAAGAAGTAGCTGCTAAACAAAATCAATTAGAACAAGCAAAAAAAGAAGCACAACAAGTAATTGATTCATTAGATAATGTTGATAAAAAAGCAGATTTAAACAAAGAATTAAGAGAAGCTACAACTGCAGCTGAAATTGCTAAAATTTTAGAAAAAGCAAAACAAGAAAAAAATAAAGAAGTAAATTCTGATTTAACTTTCGATAAAGCAGAAGCATCTAAATTAAACGATTCTGTTAAAGATCAAAGTAAAAAAGATGAATTTGCTAAACAAATAGCAAATGCTACTTCTAAAGAAGAATTAGATCAAATTAAAGCTAAAATTGAAGAAACAATCAAAGCCGAATCAGGTGATGAAGCTTTAGTTAATGCTAAAAAAGAAGCTTTAAAAGAAAAAGTAGATCAAAACCCTAACCTTTCTGATGACAAAAAAACAGAATTAAAAACTGCTATTGATAATGCTTCTACTTTAGAAGATACAAAAGCAGCTGAAACAACTGTAAATAAAGAAATTGAATCAGCAAATAAAAAAGTTGATTTAGCAAAAGAAATCGAAAAAATTTCCGATTCTGCTAAAAAAGAAGAATTAAAAAATAAATTAAATGAAATTCAAGGATCATCAGATGATTCTAAATTAGCAGAAGTTGAAAAAGAAATTGCTGATCAAATTTATGATGCAAGATCAAAAGCAGAAGAAGCAATTTCTAAATTAGATGGTTTATCTGAATCAGAAAAAGAAACCATTTTAAACAATTTAGATAAAGCAAACTCAACCGAAGATTTTGCTAATGTCACTAACCAAGCAAATAACCGTTTTGAAGAAGAAAAAACAGCAGTTAAAGAATTAGTTGACAAAATTTCCGATCCTGCTAAAAAAGCAGAATTAGAAAAACAATTAGAAGAAGCAAGCAATGTTTTTGATCTTAAAGATGTAGCAACAGAAGCAAAATTAGCTGATAAAAAAGCAGAACTTTTAGCTGAAGTTGAAAATTTAAGTGATGCAACTAAAAAACAAGAATTAAAAGATAAAATCACTAATGCAGATAGTGATGTATCTTTAGCAGTGCTTGAAAAAGAAATTGCACTTGAAAAAGCAAAAGAAGCAACAACAAATGATCTGGATAAAGCTAAATTAGATGCACAAGCAGAAATTGACAAAATTCAAGATCCTACATTAAAAGAAGAGTTAACGAAAGAAAAAGATTCAGCTCTTACTACTGAAGATTTAAATACAGTTATTTCTAAAGCAAAAGAAGCTCAAAAATCTGAATTAGAAGAATTAAAAACAGCAACTGAAAACGCAATTAACAAAGTTACCGATCCTTATGAAAAAGAAAAACTTCTTCATGACTTAAATAACGCTTCTAATAAAGAAAATGCAACTGATGAATTACTTGTTATTAAAGAACAAGCAGAAAAACAAGCAAACAACGAGTTAGCTAAAGCAAAAGAAGCAGCACAAGCTGAAATTAATAAAGTAACTGATGAAGCTAAAAAAGCAGAATTAAACAAAGAATTAGAAGCTGCTACAAGCATTGATGCAGTTAATGAAGTAAAAGCAAAAGCACAAGCAGAAGTTGCAAAACAAACTTCAAATTCCAAAGACTTAGCAGCCCACGAGATTAGCAAAGTTAGTGATCCTGCTAAACAAGCAGAATTAAACAACGAACTTGCAAATGCTTCTACACCGGAAGAAGTACAAACAGTCGCTAATAAAGCTAAAGAAGCACAAAATGCTGAAATCGAAGCAGCAAAAGCAGCAGCAAAAGCTGCAATTGATGCATTAGATCCAACTAAATCACAATCATCCATTGATGCTTTAAACACAGAATTAGCAGCAGCTACTACTTTAGAGCAAGCAAACGCTATTAAAGCAAAAGCAGAACTTGCAAAACAAAAAGAAAGTGTAACTGACCCTGTTGAAGCTTCTAAATTAGATGCACAAGCTGAAATTGCTAAAGTAACTAACAGCGAAACTGCAAAAGAACTTAATGACAAATTAGCAGCAGCAACAACACAAGAGCAAGTACAACAAGTTATTAACGATGCCAAAGCAGAGCAAGCAAAAGAACTTGCAGTAGCAAAAGCACAAGCGAATGCTGAAATTGCTAAAGTAACTAATCCAGAAGTTAAAGAAGCATTAAACAACGAATTAAGTGCTGCTACTTCAACTGCTGAAGTTAATGCAATTATCCAAAGAGCAAAAGAAGCACAACAAAGAGAATTAGCTGCTCTAAAAGCAGAAGCATTAGCAGAAATCAATAAATTGCCACAAAGTGATTTAAAAGATCAACTTAAAGATAATTTAGAAGCTGCTACAACTGCTGAAGCAATTAATGCACTAAAACAAGATGCAATCGATGAATTAACAAGAGCAAAAGCAAAAGCACAAGAAGCAGCATTATACGAAATTAATAAAATTGTAGATCCTACAACAAAAGATGCTCTTAAAAAAGAATTAGAAGCAGCTTCTTCACTAAGTGCAATCAATGATGTAAAACAAAAAGCAATGGATGCAAACGCTTTAGAATTAGCAAAAGCTAAATCAAAAGCTCAAGCAGCAATTGATGAATTAGATCCACTTAAATCAAAAGAGTTAATTGATCAATTAACTAAAGATTTAAACTTATCTTCTTCAATTAGCGCAGCAAATGAAGTAGAAGCAAACGCTAAATTAGCAAAAGCACAAGAAGCAGCTACCGATGAATTAGCAGCTAAAAAATTAGAAGCAGAAGCAGAAATTAATAAATTAGGTGATCAAGCAACTAAAGATGAATTAAATGCTCTAAAAGATGCAGCTGATACTTTAGACAAAATTCAAGAAGTAATTAATAAAGCAAAAGATAAACAATTTGAAGATTTATCTAAAGCAAGAGAAGCAACTTCTTACGAAATAGAAAAACTTACAAACCCAGAAGTTAAAAATGCTTTAAATAACGAATTAAGTGCAGCTAAAAGTCTAGAAGATCTTAATGCTATTAAAGAAAGAGCAAAAGAAGCACAAGCAACTGAATTAGCAAACGCTAAAGAAAGTGCAAAACTTGAAATTGCTAAAGTTAGCGATCCAGAAACCAAAAAAGAATTAACACAACAACTAGAAAATGCAAATAACATTAGTGTTGTTAAAGATATAGAAGCTAAAGCAAAAGAAAATAATCCTTCTACTGAAACAAAAGTTGCTAAAAATGATGTAACTTATGAAATTGAAAAATTAAGTGATACTACTGCCAAAGAAAACTTAACTTCTGAATTAGAAAATGCTAAAAATCCAGAAGAAGTACAAAAAGTTAAAGAAAAAGTAGAAGCACAAAAAGCAAAAGAATTAGAAGCAGCTAAAGCAAAAGCAAGAGAAGAAATTGCAAAATTAGATACAACTAATTCTGCTGATGCTATAACTAACTTAAATAATGAATTAAACTCTGCTAATGATATTAATGCAGTTAATGAAGTTATTGCAAAAGCTAAAGTAGAAAAAGCAAAAGAAAGTGCAGCAACAGATTTAGATAAAGCTAAATTAGATGCAAATGCACAAGCAGACAAACTACTTAATAATGATAAAAAAGAAACTTACAAGCAAGAAATTGCCGCAGCTACAAACGAAAGTGAATTAAATAACGTTAAAGATAGAATTAACGCTGATTTAACTACTGAATTAAATAATTTAAAAGAAGCAGCAAAACAAGAAGTTAAAACAAGCGATATTAACATTTCAATTGCTGAAAAATTTAATGCTGAAATCGATGCAGCAACAACTCCAGCACAAGTACAAGAAATTAGAAATAGATTTAAAGATTACTTTAAAACAGAAGTACAAGATGTTATTAATTCTTTATCTGATTCAAATAAAGAAAAAGCAGCATTAAATCAAGAATTAGCACAAGCAAATGAAATTTATGAGCTTAATTCAATTAAAAATAGAGCACGTGTTTCTAAAGAAAATGAAGTAAATAATGCTAAACCACTTGCTTCTTATGAAATTGAAAAACTAACCAATCCAGAAATTAAAGAAAAATTCAATACTGAATTAAATAATGCAACTACTCTTGCAGAAGTAGAATCTATTAAACAAAGAGCAAAAGAAGCACAAGCAACAGAATTAGCTAACGCTAAAGAAATTGCTAAATTTGAAATTAGTAAAATAACCGATCCAACTACAAAAGCAGCATTAGAAGATGAACTCGCTGCTGCAACTAATGTAGTGCAAGCAAATGAAGTTGCTAATAAAGCAAAAACATCAAAAGAAAAAGAAAATGCATCAACTGCTGAAGATAAAGCAAAAGTTGAAGCAAATGCCCAAGCAGATCAAATTCTTGATGAAACTAAAAAAACAGAGTTTAAAGATAAAATTAATAATGCTACAACTCTTGAAGAAATCAATGCAATTAAAGATGAAATTGCAAATGATTTAACAACTCAATTAAACGAGCAAAAAGATAAAGCAAACGCTTTAAAAGATAAACTTTCAAATCAAGAAATTAAAGATAAATTTGCTGCTGAAATTAATGCTGCTACCACAAGTGCTCAGTTAGAAGCAATTAAAGATAGAATTACTAAAGCATTAAAAGCAGAAGCACAAGCTGCAGTTAATTCATTAGAAAAAGAAGCACAAAAACCTTCTTTAAATCAAAAATTAGCAAGCACTAACTCTCCTGAAGAAATCGTTAAAATTAAAGAATTTGCACAAGCATTACTTGAAGCACATTTATTAACTGATAAACTTCAATCTTCTAATGAAAGGACAAAATTTGCTCAAGAACTTGATGCTATAAATGATGAAGATAAAGTAAAAGTTGAAGAAATAATCCAAAAAATTAAAGAAGCAATTGCAAAACAAGGTAATGCTGATTCAATTCAATTAGCAAAAGAAAAAGCAAAAGCAGAAATAGCAAAAATTCTTAATGAAAGTGATAAAGCAAGTTTAAATGGTGAATTAGTACATGCTTCATCATTAAGTGATGTTAATGCAATAATTGAAAAAGCTAAACAAAAACAAGAGCAAGAATTAAGTGAACAAAAAACTCAAGCTAATATTAAAGCAAATGATATTAAAGATGAAGCACTTAAAGCTGATCTTAAAGCAAAAGTAGATGCTGCTACAAATATTGAAGAATTAAATAAAGTTAAAAAAGCAATTGAAGATCAACTTGCTAAAGAACTAGCAGCAGCAAAACAAACAGCAGAAGTTGAAATTGCTAAACTAAGCGATGAATCTAAAAAACAAGAATTAAGAACTGAATTAGAAGCAGCAACAACTACTGATGATGCTAATGCAGTTAAAGACAAAGCAGTAAGAGAAAAAGAAAAAGAACAATACTCTAATGAAGTAGATAGAAAGAAAGTTGATGCTCGTGCTGAAATAGCTAAATTAACTAAACAAGAAAATAAAGATCCTTTAAATACTGAATTAGCTTCTGCTGATACAGTTGAATTAGTACAAGCAGTAATAGATAAAGCGATTGCAAAACAAAAAGAAGAATTAGCTCAAACAAAACAAGAAGTTAAAGCTGAAATTGCAAGAATTTTAGAAGATCCTAAAAAAACTGAACTTTCAAATAAAGTTGATCTTTCTTCAGTTGATACAGTTGATAAAGTAAATGCTATTAAAACAGAAGCACAAGAATACTTAAATACTAAAAAAGCAGAAGTAACTAAAATGGTTGCTAAACTTGAAGGATTAGCTAATAAATCAGAATTTGATACTGAATTAACAAATGCTGTTACAGAAACTAAATTAAAAGAATTAGAACAAAAAGTTAAAGAAGCAATTCAAGCTGAAAAAGATAAATTAACTAACTCAATTAATGACGGAACAATTACTAAACAAGATGTAATAAGTAGTTTAATTGATCAAAGACATAATGCTAATTCTATTGCAGATCTTAAAGCAATTGAAACAAAAGTTGCTAAAGAAAAAGAATTGCAAAGAGCAAGAAATGAAGCAATGAAAATTGTTAACAAATTAAGTGATAATAATGCTAAAAAATCAGAACTTACAACCGCAATTAATAATACATCTGAATTCTCTAATATTACTTTAGAAAAAAACAAAGCACAAGCATTATTAGATTCTTATAAAACTGATGCAAAAGCAGCAATAAGAAGATTAACTGGTGATGATACACTTGTAAATAAATATAATGGTAAAACAGCAGAAGGTAAAACTGAAGCAGAATATAAACAAGCAAAAACCTATGCTCTTGCAGATTTAAGTAGAAAAGCACAAGAAGTTAAAAATCAAATTGATGCACTTGGTTTATCAAATACTCAAAAAGATCATTTCAAAAATGAAATAAATAATGCACATAATGACAATAACTCTGATATTAGTTCATTTACTACAATTAAAGGAACTGCAGACGATTTATTAACAAAAGTTAATGAAGCAAAAGCATATGTAAGTAACCTTAAAGCAGCACAGTCTTACAAAGATAAAATTGATGCAGCTTTAAATAATGATGCAGTTAAAGCAATTAGAGATGATGCGATGAGACATCTAGAAGAATCTAGAACTAATGCTACAAATGCTGTTAATACATTAAGAGGATTAAATCAAGATGGTGAAACACATGATACATATACTGCTAAATTAACTGATGCTGGAGATAATCAAGATAAACTTGATGCTTTAGGTATTGAAGCAACTGCAAAATTTGTTAATATTAGAGATGCAGTTGAATCATCAATTAATTCCATTAGTAATGCTTCTAAAAGAGAAGAAATTACTAATGAATGAAAAGCGTTAAAAGCAAGTTGAGATACAAATGTTGAGAAGAAAACTGTAACAGAAATTTATAAAATAAGAGATAAAGTTACAAAAGAAAATGCTCCTCAACTAGCAGAAGATGCAAAAAAACAAAAACAACTTGAAGATGCAAGAAATGCTGCTTTGCCAGTTATTGAAAGATTAAAAGATTCTAAAAAATCTGAACTTAAAAATGCTATAAATACTGCAACTGAAGTTTCTCATATTGAAGCTAAAAAAACAGAAGCAGAAGGAATCTTAACTACTGAAAAAGAAAAAGCAAGAAAAGCAATAGAAAAACTAACTGGTGATGATTCACTAAAAGGAACCTTTAATGGACAATCTGCTGATGGTAGAACACAAAAAGAATATGAAACAACAGTAACTGAAGCAACTAATAAATTTAAAGAAAAACAAGCTACAGCTAAAACCACTATTGATGGATTAAGTTATTTAAGTGAAGAAAGAAAAAATCATTTTAAAAATGAAATTACTAATACTTTAGCTAATGAAAATGCTGATATTAGTTCTATTAATACTATTGTTGGTAATGCAGAAGTTAAAAACAGAGAAGCAGAAGAATTAGCAAGCGCTAAAGCACAAGCTGTGAATATTGCTAATAAATTAATAGTAAGAAACGGAACTAATGAAAGAGGAAGAGAACAAATAAATAGCGATATACAAAATGCAGACTCAGTAGGAATAGTTGAAGAATTAAAAAAAGAAGCACAAAAAATTCTTGATAATAAAGTAACTTCAGTAACTAATAAACTTCCTATCTTAGAAGGTTTAAATGAAGGTGGTAACCAAACAAAAGCAAATTACGATAACAGATTATCTAATTTAAAAGCAAATAATCAAGCAACTTTAACAGAACAAGAATTAGATACATTATTAAGTGATATAACAAATGCTTATGATACTATTTTTGATAGTGCACAAACTGCAATTAATAACTTACCAAATGAAGCAGAAAAACAACCTTTCATAACTGAATTAGGTACAAAAGGTACCTTAAAAGAAACAAATAATACAGTAGGTAAATTAAAAGGTATTAAACAAAGAGCAGAAACTGCACTTAGTCAATATAATCAAGAAAAAGAATTTGCACTAAGAGAATTAGCAAAACTTAAAGATGGTAATAGTCTAAAAACAACTGAAAGCAAAATAATTAATGGTGAAAATTCATTGACAGGTCAAATTAGAGAAGCAAAAGTTCGTATAACAGATGCATTAATTAGATTAAGAGATGAAGCTAAAACTTATATTAGTAATAAATTTAGTAATGAAACACCAAACTTGAAAACTGAGCTATCTAATCAATTAAATTCACCAAATCTAACTGAACAAAATATTGAAGATATTAAACAAAGAGCTGATGAAGCATTTAATAAAGTTACAGAACTTAACTTAATTAAAGAAAAATTAACCCAATCTAATCATATAAATGCAATTAATACTGCTAAAGCTAATGCTACAACAGTGCAAGATATTCAAAATGCTATTAATGAAGCAAATAGAAACTTAAATCAAGAGCAAAATGCTGAAAAAAAATCTATAAAAAACCAATTAATTTCTGCAAATGATGATGGTACAGGTTTAGTAGATAAATTTATACAAAGTTATGGAGCATATGAATATATTCAAAAAGGGAATAATTGAGCAAAAGAAATTAATAATGAAAATACTTCATTAGATAGATTAAGACAAATAAAAGAAGAAGCAGAATTAATAATAAATAAACTAAAAACAGAAGCATTAAATGCAAACTTTGAAATTCCTGATTCTTCTAATGCTAAAAGAGGTAATTTAAATAGAATCAATGATACAAGAGCAAGTTTAGCTGATTTAAAATCTGCTAAAGATCAAGCAGTAGGTTTACGTACTACTGAAAGAGAAAGATTAGAATCTCAAAAATCTAATGCTAGAGCAGAAATTGCTAAACTTGAAGGTGATGGATACAATAAAGATAAACTAACAAAAGAACTTGATGAAGCAACACAACAATCACAATATGATGCAATTCAAGAAAAAGCAAGACAAATTATTGAAGCTAAAAAAGTGCAAGTACAAGGTAAAATTACTTCAAATAATAAAATGCCACAAGATGAAAAAACAAGTTTTGGAACAAGAGTTAGAAATGCATCAACAATTGAACAATTGATTCAAATTGAAAATGAAGCAGATAACTATGTATTTGTAGAAGATCCACTTGCAAGCACAAAACGTGATGCAACTAATAGAATTTCAACAAAAGCACAATCAACTCCTGCTGGAGCGCCTTCTTCTTCTTCTTCTTCTTCTTATAAACTAACACTTGAACAAGCAGAAGAATACAATGATAGAATAAGAAAAGCAACTACACCAGAACAAATTAAAGCAATTGAAGAAGAATTTATTAGAACCACATTCTTTGAAAATAGAAGAATTGTTACATTAAAACAAGCGGTAGCTAACTATATCACTCCACAAGTTGGAAATGATACCAATAAATTCAAGGCTTGAATTGACTACTTTAAAAATACATTGGAAAATGAAACATCAATCAGAGAACTTGGTAAAAAATTCGTGCAATATGCTAATATAAACAATATTGGTGGTAACCAATCTGAAGCTCACCGTCAAGACTTATTGAGAGAATGACATAAATGAGCACAAGAACCAGGTATTGAATGAGCTAAAGGATTACTACTCAATTCAAACATAACATTTGATCAAAAATACAACTTGATTGATCAATTACTTCTAGTACATTCATTATTTGATCTAACTGATTGATTGAAAGTTGCAAATAGAGTTGATAGTAACATTCCAAGTACAATTCCAACAAGTAGTAACATTAGATTCTACGATGGACACAATTGAACTGAAATTCAATAAATCAAAATTAATACAGGATTTTTCCTGTATTTTTTTGCTTTTAGATTATAATTTAAATAATAAATAAAAGGAGAATAATGAGCAAAAAAAGACTAGTAGATTTGTTTGCAGGAGCAGGTGGATTGACTTGAGGATTTTACAAAAATAATTTTGAAATTGTAAAAACAGTTGAGTTTTGAAAACCTGCAACTCTAACTTATAACTTAAATTTTAAAACTGAGATTTCACCTTGTGATATTACTTTACAAGAAACCAAAGAAGAACTTAGTCAATTAAAAGATATTGACATAGTAATAGGTGGTTTTCCCTGCCAAGGATTTTCAATGGCTGGTAAAAGATCTCAAAATGATGAAAGAAATAAGCTTTATTTACACACAATTGAAGTAATTATTAAATTACAACCCACTGTGTTTGTTTTAGAAAATGTAAAAGGTATTTTATCTTACAAAGAAAGCGATGGTATTAAAGTAACTGACAAAATAGAGCAAATATTCACTCAAAATGATTATTTTGTTTCTTATTTATTACTTGATAGTTCTAATTTTGGTGTAGCTCAAAAACGTGAAAGAGTTATTTTTATTGGTTCTAAAGACAAAGAAAAAGTACAACAAACAATTGAATTGTTAAAAAATACCAAACAAAAAATGAAAACAGTTAAAGATGCGATTGCAGATTTAGAAGAAATAAGTGAAAATAAAGATTTTAATCATATTTTTACTAAACACTCACCAGAATTTATAGAAAAAATTTCTTTAACACCTGTGGGACAATCTGTAATGAAAAATTTTAAAGATGCTTTTAGAAGATTAGATTATAATAAACCATCATTAACAGTAAAAGAAAATCATGGTGGTGTTCATGTTCATCCTAAACTGAACCGAGTATTAACTCCGCGTGAATTAGCAAGACTTCAAAGTTTTCCAGATGATTTTCTTTTTGTTGGTTCTAAATCAGATGTTTTAAAACAAATAGGAAATGCAGTTCCTGCAAAATTATCTTATGAAATAGCAAAAATAATAAGAAAGGTATTTTTCAAAGAAAGTGAACAAAAATAATTATTGAGAAAAATCACAAGAATTTCTTCATTTTATAGAAGAACAAATTAGTAAAATTTTAGATTTAACTAATAACAAAATAGAATTAAAAGCAAATAATGTTAATTTGTTAAATAATGAAAATAATTGTATAGAAAGTTCTACGGCTATAGGTTTTTTGATAGAAGAATATATTAGTTCTGAATTAGAAAGAATTACAAATCATCCTTTAAGTATCTATAAAATCAGAAAAATAAAACAAACTCAAAATTCTAGTTATGATTTTTATTGTGAAAACGAAAATGATATTTTTGTGGTAAATTTAAAGGTAGCAAAGAAAATAAATGATGCGGTTGCAGCAATTAAACAGTTAAAAACAGATTATAAAAGTTTAGTCCAAACTAAAAAACAAGTTCATTTTCTTGTTTTAAAATTTAATTATTCATTTGAAGTAGAAAACAATAATAAATTTGTTTTTCTAAATGATTTGTCAGGATTTTTCTTAGAAGAGATTGATTTTTCAAAGAACCATCTTCAAGATAAAAGAAATTGAAGTTCAACTTTTAACTATGATTCAGGTAGGTTGATGGTAACCAAAATTTTTCTTAAAAATAATAAAAAAGAAATTAAAGATATAAGTTATAAAACAACTCTAGAAGAGATATTGAATCTAAATAAAGAAAAATAAGGTATATTCATTTGCTATGTGATAATAGTTACAAATTTTAAGTTTCCCAGTTTTAATAATGAAAAATCGTTTATGCCTATTTTATCGGGCAAAACAGTTTTTTATTTATCTAATTTAATTACATTTTTTTAAGTTTACCATAATCATTGTAACTGTAAGGAATTTTGTGCTAAATTTGATAATATGCTTTTATTTCACTTTTTATTTATTTTTTTGTTATATCATTTGATTTTTTGCAAAATTTAGCCCTAAATTGGAATTGAGTTTTTGATAATAAAAAAAGCTAACATTAAGATGTTAACTTTTTTATATTGTTTAAAACTTTGTGATAATTTAGTTTTATTGAATTTCTGTTCAGTTATATCCATCAAAGAATCTAATTGTACTACTTGTGGGAATTGAACTTGGAATGTTGTTATCTGCTTTATGTGCTTCATTCAATCAATCTGTGAAGTCAAATAATGAGTGAATTAATACTAATTTATCAATTAATCTATATTTATCATCTCAACTTAGAGTTGTTGAATTTAAGACTAATCCTTTTGCTCATTCAACTCCAGGTTCTTGTGCTCATTTGTGTCATTCTTTTAGTAATTCTTGACGATGATTTTCTGATGTTGCACCACCAATAGCATTATCATTTACATATTGAACAAAGTTTCTTCCAAGTTGTTTGATTGATGTTTCATTTTCCAATGTATTTTTAAAGTAGTTGTATCAAGCAACAAATTTATCACTATCATTTGCAACTTTTGGTGTTACATATTGACCAATTTGTTGTTTCAATGTAACAATTCTTCTGGTATCAAAGAATGTTGTTTCAATGTATTCTTTTTCAATTCTATTTACTTCATCAACTGAAGTTGCATTTCTAACTCTTGCACTAAATGTTTCTATTTGTTCTTGTGTTAGTTTATATATAGAAGAAGAAGAAGAAGAAGAAGAAGAAGGCGCTCCTGCAACAGTAGATTCTCCTTTTTGTTTCATTCTATTAATTGCTTCTTCTTTTGCATCTCTAATTGGGTCACCAACATATGAGTAGTTGTCTATATCGTGTTCAATAGTATTCAAGTCTGTAATTGTTTGAGCATCCTGAATTCTTTGTCCCAATCTATCTCTTTCTTCTTGTCTTGTAATTTTTGGATTTCCTGTAACTTTTCCTTGAACCTGAGTTCTTTTATTTGCAATAACTTGTCTTGCTCTTTCTTCGATTGCATCATATTGTTGTTGAGTTGTTGCTTCATCAAGTTCTTTAGTTAATTTATCTTGGTTGTAACCATCACCTTGAAGTTTAGCAATCATTGCTCTAGCATTTGCTTTTTGTGTTTCTCTATCTGCTCTTTCTTTTTGCACAATATTAATTGCATTTGTTTTGTATGTTTCATAATCTTCAGCACTATTATCATAATAGTTTCCTGCTGATCCATTATTAATAAGATTTAAAATTCTTTGTTTTTCAGAAGAATTACTAATACTATTTGCTTCAGTTATTGCTTCTGCTTTTAACTTGTTAAGAGTTGATTCAGCTTCATCTTTTATACGTTTAATTTCATCAAGTGAAAGATTTTGATCTCTTAATTTTCTATTTCATTCTTTACCTTTAGCATTTCATTGACTTGAGAGACTACTATTAGTGAATTTTTCTACAATTGATTGTGCATCACTTCTAATTGGACCTTTTTGTGCATCATCTTCTTGTTGTTTTAATGTTTTTGCTTGAGCTAAAATTTGTTCCAATCTTTCAATGCTTGCTGCTGGTTGTACTGATCCATCAGAAGTACCATTTACTTTATCAATAGTATTTTGTTTGTTTTGTTCGCTTAATTTTTCAGCAAATACTAATACTTCTTCTTTTTTGGTATTAAATATTTCATCTGCTCTTGCTTTTTTAGCTTTAATATCAGCTTGACTTAATACATGTCCATTAAGTTCTGCAATTAAAGTTTCTTTTGTTCCACTAGTATCACCAGCTAATTTATTAGTTATATATGTTTGAGCTTCTCTATTTAATCTTTTTAATTCAATAGTTATTTGACCTATAACATCTCTAACATCTTTTCCTGTTGCAGTTGAATTAGGTTTAATTGCATTATTATAGAATTCGTTGGCATTATTTTTAATAGCATTTCCATCTAGTAACATATCTATATATTGTTTAAGTGAAGGAAGTTCTCTTTCTCTGTCGATTTTGTTAATTACTGCTGTTACTTCAGCATCAATTTCTTTTACCTTAGTAATTGTTTTATCATCAGCAGGTCCATTTAACATTTGTTGTCATTTTCTTACTAAATTGTTTTTGTCTTCACCATCTGGTAATCCATTAATTTTACCTTCAGTAACACTTGCTACAGTGTTAAATTTATGTTCAGCTTCATCTTTAAGTCTATCTAGTTTTAGTTGATCGTTGCCTGCTTGTGTTAATTTATTATTGTAGTTTTCATAAGTTTGATCACCACCTTCATCCAATCCTTTTAGTTTAAGAACTGCAGTTTGTGCTGCATTTCTAGAATTGTCAATTAAAGTTTGTGCATTTTGTTTTAATGTATTTACTTCTGAAGCTTTTGTAGCTGCTTCAATATCTCTTACAACCTGTTCTCTTGTACCACCTTCATTTTGTGGTTTTAAGTTATTAGCTACTACAAGAGCTGATGCTTTAGCACTCGCTAATTCTTCTGCTTCTCTGTTTTTAACTTCTGCATTACCAACAATTCTATTAATTGAATTAATATCTGCATTTTCAGTTGTTAAAGTTGCATCAATTTGATTTTTATATTCTGTTTTTTGTGTTGGAGTTAAATGAGTTAAACCATCAACTCTAGTTTTAGCTGTATTTTGTTTTTCTTCAAATTTTTCAGTTGCCTTAGTTTTAGTTGTTTCGTATTCTGCTTCTTTTCTATCTGCATCAAATTGTCCATTAAAGGTTCCTGCCTTGTATTGGACTTAGATATAAAAAAAAGAAAGGAGAAAAAATCAATTTTAGATATTTATAACAACATTGATATACGAGATATCCATAAATACTTTGTGAAAATTGTAAAATGTTATAAAACTAAAATCAAAATAAATTATAAATAAAAATTAGTAGAATATTTTAGAAAAACAAGATTAAATTGCGATATTCTTTTAAAGAAAAGATGAAGATTTTTATAGTCATATTTAAGGTACTATTTTTTAAATTATTTTAAATTAAAAATAACTAAAATTATCGTAAATATAGAGTAAAATTTTAGGAAAAATAAACCAAAAATCCCAATTTTTTCCGTATTTTCGTAACAAAATAAATTCTGTGGTAATATTAAAATGTGACTAACACTTTAGTCACATAAGGAGGTGAAAAATGTATTTAAAATAAAGGTTCAAAAGTGGAGCGAATTTTAATTTTAATAATTATAATTCTAATATTAATTAAATTTTAAAATAATTAATACATTTTCCACTAACCTTAAATAAAAACTCCATTTTAAGGGAATGGAGTTTTTTTCATTAATTAAGTTGAACTTAATTAATTAGGATTGTGAAAATGTATTTATACTATTATTATAGCACTTTTTGGCAATGTATTCAATTTTTTTGTAGAAATTTTTTTTGAATAAAAAATATTATCTCGTAAAGTAATGTTTTATTATTTAAAAATATTTTATTAAACAATGTAATATAATATTAATATGTATAAAAGAAAAGGATAAAAATGAAATTAGATAAATATCTTGGAGAAACAACTGAATATGAAAAAAAAGAAAAAATAGAAAAAAAGGATTTCTATAGTTGATTAAAAACAGTAAGTGCTTTTGCTAATACAAACGGTGGAAAAATCTTTTTTGGTATAGAAGATAAAAGTGATAAATTAGTGGGATTAACAGATATTTACAAAGACTCTGATTATATTAGTAGCGTCATAAAAGATGTTATGGAACCACTTCCATCTTTTGATTTAAAGATTTATGAAGAACAAGACAAAAAATTTATAGTTTTAGATGTAAAAAAAGGTCAGCAAACTCCTTATTATCTAAATAAAGGCGGTAGTTACCTTGCTTATAGAAGAATAGGAAATCAAAGTGTAGTCATAAAGGGAAACGATTTAAAAACTTTAATTCTTCAAGGTTCTAATGAAACTTGAGATAGTTTTAAAACCAATATCAGCTATGATGTTTCTTCCTTTAGTTATTTAATTTCATTTTATTATCAAATTACAGAACATAAACTTACATTAAAAGACTTTAAATCCTTTGGATTAGTTTCAAATGATAATTATTTAAATAATAGTGGAGCACTATTAGCAGATGGTCAAATAGTAAGACATTCAAGAATTTTTGCAACCAGATGAAATGGATTAACAAAAACACATTCACTTGCAGAAGCTTTAGACGATGAAGAAT
This sequence comes from Mycoplasma sp. Z386, assembly GCF_054343375.1. NCBI lineage: Bacteria > Bacillati > Mycoplasmatota > Mollicutes > Mycoplasmatales > Mycoplasmataceae > Mycoplasma > Mycoplasma sp. Z386. Next base: position 1,374 of record NZ_JBTGVC010000024.1, on the reverse strand, counting down.
TTAGTGGTAATTTATTATATTTATTAGATTCTGGAATTAAATTCATTTCCAGAAATTCCAAAAATATGTGAAAAAAGATAGATTTTGGTCGTAAAAATTATCCTGATTATCCTATGAAGGTAATCCAAGAAGTTTTGGTTAATGCTTTAATTCATAGAGATTATTCAATTAAAGGAGCTGAAGTAACTATAAACATTTTTGATGATAGAATGGAAATTTCTTCACCTGGTGGAATGTATAATGGTAAATTAATACAAGAAGAAAATATTGAAGAAATCAATTCTGAAAGAAGAAATCCAATTATTGCCGATCTTTTTAGTAGATTAAATTTAATGGAAAGACGTGGTAGTGGTTTACTCAAAATATTTGATTATTACCAAAAAGAAGAAAATTATAGTCAAAAGTTAAAACCGGAATTTAAATCAGATAATAGAAGATTTACTGTGATTTTAAAAAATTTAAATTATAAACAAAATATTGAAGGTTTTGAAATAGAAGAATATAAGGAAAATACAAAAAATCTAAATTTTAAAATTGATTATAAACAAAAAAACAAAAACTTAATAAAACCGGAGATAAATATAGAAACCGGAGATAAATTTGACAAAACACCGGAGATAAATATAGAAACCGGAGATAAATTTGACAAAACACCGGAGATAAATATAGAAACCGGAGATAAAATAATAAAAATTAATAAAAAAGAGAAACAGTATCAATTAATTATTAATTATGCTAAAAACAAAGATTTTTTTAAAACTAATGAAATAGAAAAATTATTAAAAGTGAAATATTCAAGAGCAAATGAAATAATAACTAAAATGATTGAAGAAAAGTTGCTAATAAAAGAAGGTTCTAATAAAAATAGAATTTATAAATTAAATAAGTAGTAGGGAAAGTAGTTCAGGAAAGTGTTGGAAGTGTAAGTGTAAGATATTTTTAAAATTCTCTTACCTGCTTTTTTAGTTTTCCAGTTAAAAATAAAAATAACTGATTGTCCCTTATTTTTGAGAAATTTTAATATTTTTTATAAAAATAGTGAATTTTAATGATAGAATATAATTAAGTGATTTGGACCCGCACCCTCCACCTATACTAGGCACTATAAAAACAATACGGTATAGAACTGAAAATTAGCTTTCCGGTCGGGGATAATGGCTAATTTTTTTATATAGAAAACAGCACAAAAATTGTGCTTTTATTTTATTTTAATTAGAGTTTAGATAAATTTTTCATGAATTCTTGCATTCTTTTTCAGGAACCTTTTTCATTTCTTTACATAATTTCAGGTAAATTATCAATTCCTTCTTCTTTCAATTTCATTATATAATCATTAATAATTTTTGTTCTTTCTTCATTAGTCATTTTTCACCT
>NZ_JBTGVC010000023.1:0-20343 GCF_054343375.1 Mycoplasma sp. Z386 | reverse complement strand
TAATTATTATTTTCATATCGCTAAAAAAAGGACATTTTGATTAATAATTTACAAAATTATTTAAAAATTTTTATTTTGTTGTGCATACTTTTGATAGGTTCAAAACTTTTTCGATGAATTGAACAAAAACCAAATTTTTTTAATGCTTCTTTGTGTTCTTTTGTTAAATAACCTGAATTTTGACTAAAATTATATACTGGAAAATCTTTGGAAATTTCTTTCATAAAGGAATCTCGCGTATATTTAGCAATTAAAGAAGCAGCAGCAATTGATAACGATTTAGAATCACCTTTGGTAATATTTTCTTGATTGATATTAGAATCAATTTTAACAAAATCAGTTAAAACTAAATCAATTTTTGTGTTAAATTTTTCAATTGAATTTTTCATTGCTTCTTTTGTTGCGTTTAAAATGTTAATTTCATCTATTGTTTGAGAGTCTATAAAAATTGTGTGATATTCTAATGAATTTTCTATAATTAAGTCTACAAGTTCTTTATGTTTGTTTTTAGGAATTTTTTTAGAATCAGTTATTTGATTGCTATCAAATTCAGTTTTTAAAATAACACAGGTTGCAACAACTGGTCCTGCTACACAACCACGACCAACTTCATCGCAACCTGCAATTATTTTTACTTTATTATTTAAAAAACTATCATCAAAGTTTTTTAATGTGCTTTTATTCGTATTTTTCAGGATGTTTTTCTTTCATTAATTTAATAAATTCTTCTTTTGGTAAATGAGAATATTCATTCATTAATTCAACACATTCATTGTATTCTTGAATAGCATATTCAATTCCTTCAAAACCATTTACAGAAGTAATTCCTGATCTTTTTCAATTTTTGTATGTGCTAAAAAATAATTCTACTTCTCTTAATCATCATTTTGGTAAATCTTCTAATTTTTGAATGTGATCTAAACGGTAATCATCTTCATGAACAGCTATTAATTTTGTATCTGTTTCACCATCATCAATCATTTTCATAGCTCCAATTATTCTTGCATTTAATACAGAACCACTAAAAAATGATTCATCTGAATAAACTAATACGTCTAATTCATCTCCGTCTCAATCTAGCGCTTCTCTTAAAGAACCATAATTAGCTGGATATCTAAAACCATCTCTTAAAATTCTATCTACTATAATTTGATTGGTTTTTCTATCATATTCATATTTTATATTTGATCCTTTTGGGATTTCTATATTTACTTGTACTATCTTTTTCATAATAAAAAATTTTATCATTTTTTCTCAATTTAGTTTGAAATATGTTCATTTTTGCTATGTTTTTTATTTTTTATTAAAATCATCAAAATCACTAATGAATTAGTAATAATTGCAAAACTGGATCAAATTAATAGTTGAATCATTTCTGTAATACTTATAGCAATGCCACCGTCTAAATTATAAATTGTAATCAATCCAGCAATTAATCAATAGGTAAATCATAAAATTTCCACAGTTAAAACAAGTGATTTATAAAATAATGATAACCCTTTCATTTTTTTGAAAAATAATCCTTTAATTAATTGTGGCAATGATGCAAATGAAATGCAAAAACTTGCAGCATTTATTAAAATTGAATTTACTATATTGTTATTGAATGAGATTATTTTAAGACTACTTAAAATAGTTAAAATAATTACTAAAATATAGGAAAACGACAGAAAAATGGCAATATAAATGTAATTTAGTTTTTTGGAATATTTGTAAAATAATACAATCAGTAAACTTAATAAACTTAAATCTACAAATGAAGCTATGAAAATGAAAATAGAAATTTCATTTTTAAAAATTGAATAAAAAATTCAAAAAATATAACTTAATCACAATACTCAAAAAGTTGTAAAACTTACCACTCCAACGTGTTTAGTTTTAAAAGTTTTATAAAGTTGTGGAACAGTTGAAAAAGGAGTAATAATAATAGCTAATATTCCTACTATTATTTGAGTTAAAATCATATTTAGTTTAACCTTTCTAATTTTAAATCAATTTCTTCTGTTGAATTAATGTATAAAAACTCTTTTGGATGGATATTTAAATAAGTTCCTGAAACAATTTTTTCTATTGAACTAATAGTTTTTTCAATAGAGATAAATTCTCCTTTTTCTTTTGTAAAATTACTTGCTGTTCTTAATTTTTGACTAAAAAAATTAATTAATTGCATTGCTTTTCTTGCTATTATTCAGTTTTCATTATCCAGTTGCTCTAAACCTAAAATAAGGATAATATCTTTTAATTCTTCGTATTTTTGAAGAATTTTTTTAGTTTCTGTAAGTGCATCAAAATGTCTTTTTCCAATATTTTCAATTGTCAATAAGCTTGAATTAGATTTTAGTGGATCAAAAGCTGGAAAGATACCATTAGATGCTATTTCTCTTGATAAAACTAAAACAGAATCTAAATGACTAAAAACAGCAATGGAACCTGGATCATTTATATCATCCATAGGTAAAAAAACTGTTTGAAAAGAAGTTATTCCACCATTTTCATTTTCATTAAGTCTTTCTTCAATATAAGAAACTTCGGAATTTAGTGTTGGTTGATAACCTACAGCTGACGGTTTTTTTCCAAGTGAAGAAGATAACTCATTACCTGCTTGAATAAATCTATAAATATTATCAATAAAAAGTAAAACATCTTCTTTTTCAACATCTCTTAAATATTCAGCTGCAGTTATTCCCATAGGAACTATTTTATTTCTTGAACCAGCTGTTTCATTCATTTGTGAAATGAAAATTATAGATTTTTCCAGTAAATTAGATTCTTTTAATTCATCTAGTAATTCTTGACCTTCTCTTGTTCTTTCACCAGAACCTATAAAAATAGAAGTCAATTTATTATTAAGTTTTTGTGAAGATAAGTTAAAGATTAATTCTTTCATTAAAACTGTTTTCCCTACTCCAGCTCCTCCTAAAATTCCAAGTTTAGTTCCTTTGAAAATAGGAATAAAAAAATCAATACATTTTACTCCTGTTTCTAAAAATAACTTGTTTTTAGTTTCAAATTTAACTTTTGTAATTGTTGAATCCAAATCTATCATTTTGAATTTTGATTTAGGTTGATTTAAAGATTCTCCTTTAATATTAAAAATGTTTCCTTTAGTTTTTAAACCTACAGGAACTTGAAGTTTTTTATCTTGCAAGATAACTTCTTGATTAATAAATAATTTAGTTGGATTGTGAATGATAATTGCTCTAACAACGGAATTGGAAATTATTTTTTCAACAAGTAAAATATTTTCTTCTTTTAAATCACTAATTATTTTTCCAATTTCAAGACTATTATTTGACAAATCATTTTCAATATCAAATTGAATTTCTACTGCATCTGTTAAAATTTTTGAAATTTTTCCATTCATTTTATTCACCTAAATACTCTTTCATTTCATTTTCACTTATTTTTTTAAAATTTATTTCTTGACTAATTTTCTTTGTTATTCCTTTATAATTGTAAAAATCATTAATTGCATTAATTATAAAATTTTTAAAATGAAATTCATCTACAAATTCTGAACTAATGAGTTTATTATAAATTTTATTAGCTCATTTGTTTTTTTGTAAAAAACTGAAAATAAATTCAAATAAGTCTTGATTGTCTTCATTAGCATCTAAAATGTTTCAAATTACTAGTTTTGAAAATAAAATAATTTCCCCTGTGTTTAGATAATGATTAAAACCTTTTTGAGTTAATATTTTTTCAATATTTTTACCTTGATTTAAAGTTTTAGTAAAGGTATCTGAAAGATTAAATTTAATATCATTAAGATTGTGATTTTTTATATAGTTATTATAGACTTTAGTCAACTCTTTTGATAATTCAGAAACTTGTTTATTTTGAACTGAACTTCCTGTTCTAGAAACAGAAATTGGATAATTTATAGCCGGAATAATTCCTGAATTAAATAGTTCACTACTTATTACAATTTGCCCATCGGTAATTGAAATTATATTGGAAGATATAAAAGAAGTAATATCGCCAGAATTTGTTTCCACAATAGGAAAAACAGTTATAGAACCTTCATCTTTAAAATTTCCACCTCTTTCTAATAATTTAGAATGAGTAAAAAAGACATCTCCAGGAAATGCTTCTCTACCTGCTGGTTTATTCAATAATAAAGAAATTTCCCTATAAATATTTGCGTGCTTAGTTAAATCATCTAATATTAAAATAACATCAAAATTATTTTTAGATAAATTTTCAGCATGAGCCATTGCAACATATGGTAATAAAAATTGATCATAAGAATTATCTGATTCAGCGTGTATAATGATACTTTTATCTAAGCAACCATTATTTTTTAAAATTTCATAAATTTCTGAAATAGAACTATTTTTTTGTCCAATGGAAGCATAAATAAATCTTATGTTATTATCAGAGCAATTGTTGATAATGGAAGAGAGAGTTAAATGGGTTTTTCCCGTTTTTCGATCACCAACAATTAGTTGTCTTTGACCTTTTCCTATTGGAGTAAATAAATCAATTCCAAAATATCCTGTAAATAAAGGTTGATTTATTTTTTTTCTTTCATTAATTCCTCTTGCAGTTTTAAAAATTTCAGATTTTCCAAAAGAAATAATATTGTTATTTTCTTTATAATTTTTATTTAAAATTTCACCTTTTATATTAATTATTTTTCCAAAAAAACCACTATTTGTTTCTATTTTGTCAAATAAAATAGGTTCTATTTCTTTATTTAACTCAATTTTAGTGTTAGGATTAGAAATAATTAAATCAGCTCTATCTTGACTTGCAGAAAGTAAAAAACCATAAAGATCTTTATTGATTTTAAAAAATTGATTTTGTTCGTAATTAAAATCACCTTCAACTTTAATTAAAAAGTTATTTATCGATTTTACAATTGGATTATTTTTTTTCATTTTACCTCATCAATTCTAATAATATATAAATCACAAAAACAAGAGTTGAACTACCTAAAACACCAGAAGAAAGTAGTAAAGTTAATTTTTGTTTTATTTTTTTATTTCTTTTAAAAATTAAAAATAAAATAGTCATTAAACTTGCAAGAGAAACAATAGAACCTACAGTTACTATAGATCATAAAATACCGAGTTCTACAGAGTTTTTAACCTTTTTAATTTCTAAAGGATTTAAATTTTTAATAAAATTTGCTGCATTATCTGCAAGGATTTTTTTAGTTTGATCATCAATTTGTTCAACTATATTTTTAATTTTTTCGTCAAAAATTGGATCAGGTTCTTTTTTAAGAATATCTTTAATTTCGTTTTTTTGTAATTCAAGTTTGTCTAAAATAGATTTTGCAATTTCAGAGTCAATTTTATTATTATTTTCCAGAATATTTTTTATTTTTTCTGCTTTGCCATCAATAGCAGCTCCTATAGCTGTATCTAAAAGATTTTTATTGTTTTCAAATAACTCTTTGTAATCATTTTTTAAAATTTCTTCTATTTTTTCTGTTTTTTCTTGTTTAGTTAAGTTTGAAAAATCAGGATTATTTTCAACTTCTTCTATAACATTAGAAATATTATTTTTTATATTATTTTCAGAAAAAAGAAATGCAGAAGCAAATAATGCTGCTTTTTGCTCTTCTGTTAAATTATGTAAATCTTCTTTATTTAAAAAATTATTAAAAACATCAACATTTTCTTTAAACATATTATTATAAATGTTATCTTTGTCTTCTTGAGTAAATTCAGGATTATCAGGGTTAATATGTTTTTCTTCCTTTTTAAATCCGGTTACTTCTGTAAAATAATTTTTTGTTTCTTCTCCATTGCTTATTTGAACTTCTGCAATCCCTATTGTTCCATCACTATCAGCTTTTTTTACTATTTTTTTAATTTTGTAATCAAAACCTTTAGTATCACCTGAAACATAAGCAATTTGTTCTAAAGGACTATAGAATCTTGCGTTAGAAGCTGTTATTTCTTTTCCTTTATCTGTTAAATTTAAAGGTAATTCATCAGCTAAATTAATATCTTGAACTTTATTTAATAAAATATTTTCATAAAGGAATTTCCCTTTTTTTTGGAATAAATAATGCTGATTTGGAGCAATAATTTCAAAAGAATTAGTATCAATTTTACTTGTTAATGTAAAATTGATTAAAACATCTTTTCTTTCTGATTCCAAAATATGTTTTTCTATTGAATTTATTTCAAAATTAAATTTATCATTTGGATCAAAACTATAAAAATCACTAGCGGTTATTTCATCGAAATTTTTATTTTTTGATGTATCTTTTAAGTATATTCTTTTTTGTTCAATTAAATTATTGTAATAGTTATTTAATAATAAATTTTCATATTCAAAAAATGAGTATTTAAATTCGAAATGTTCATCAAAAAATAGAAAAACGTTATTTAAATTAATTTTTGCTCTTATGTCAATAGTTCTACCGTTATTTGATTGTGTAATTTCAGGATCTTTTACAATAAATTCATCAGTATATTTAAATTCTGGATTAGGCTTTTCAATATAAATATCATTTTTCTTTAAATTGAATGTACTTTTTTCAAGAGCTTCTGGTTTAATTTTTATTATTCCTAATTTATTTTCATTTCTAGCTTGCATTAAGATATTTCTATCTCTATAAATATGTTCTCTTAGCTTTTCTTGAATATTATATGCAATAAAATCTGTACCATTGAAATTTCTAACTTGATTTTCTAAATTAAAGATAATACTATTAATTTTAGTTTTTTCAACATCAGTTATTTCTTTATCATCTAAGTTGAAATCGTAACCATAAATAGGGAAATTACCGGGATTAGTTAATCAATTGGAATCACTAATATAAACATTATTTATTCTATTTAAAAAAGAAGATAAAATGTTTAATCTTTCATCTTTTGAGAGAGTATTGATGATTTTGGATTCTTCGTTTGAAATGGAATTTCTAGACAGATAAGTTTCTTGTTTTAGAAAATCAAAGTCATTATTAATATAACTTTTAAGAGAATTTTCGATAATAGAAAAATTATTATTAAGAATTTGGTAATATCTATTTTTTTCATATTCCGCTTTAGTTGGAAAAGAATTTTTTAATTCTTGTAAGCTTTGAGTATATAATTTAGCAATTTTATTTTTTAAAGTAGAAAGGATATGATCAACTTGTTCTGTTTTGTAATTATCTATTTCATCAATTTCATTGTTGCTTAATAAAGAAATTGATGAAAATACAGGAATTATGGGCAAAGTTAATATTAATAATCTTCTAAAAAATTTAAATTTATTTCGTTTTTTCATCTTTAAAATATATCTTCGATCCTTTCATTATTTTTAAAATTTCATATTCTTCAACAACCTTATATTTTGTTAGAATATCATTAATATCCATACCTACTTTACTTTGTCTAAAAACCTTTTTATACTTTTTTTTAGCTTGTTTATATTTAATTTTAATTTCTTTTAATTTAATTTTATCATTTTTAATAGAAAAAAGTTGCTTAATATAATTAAAAACTATTACTTCTAAAGTTTTGGAATTTTTATCATTTTTAATTATTGTTTTATCTACTAAAAATAGCTTAATAATATTTTCTTTATTTCTAATTTTTATAATTGCATTATCTAAAGAACAAAAAACATTTTCTTTAAATGAAAAATAGTTTTTTTCTTTTGGAATATAAATGTTAATATTGCTTTCAGAAAACATTTCTATAATTTTATTACTTTTAATAATATTTACATTAAAAAAAGACTTCTTTTTTTTAAAAATAAGATTTTTTGATCATAAACTGGTTAAAACTTTACTCTTCATAATTTTCCTTTGGTAATTGTGATAATAACACAATTTCTTCCGTTAAGTTCTGTCTTTTTAATTCCCTTGTTTTAATTTTGATATTTTCTATATTTTTTTCAATTTCTTTTAATATTCTTGTTTCGTGAATTAATTGTTGTTTTAACTTAAAAAAAGATGATTCATAAATTAAAGCAGGAACAATAGAGTTTAAATAAATTAAAAAAAGATTTTTAATAAAATTGAAAATATCAGGAAAAATTAAATGTTCATTTGTAAAAGAAATTTGCTGGAAATTAGTTGAATTATTTAAATCAAAATTAAATTTATCAATAGGTAAAATTGTGATGGAATTATCTTTAATTCTATTGGAATTTAAAACAAAAATTACTTCTGAGACAATTTTATTTCCATAAATTTCAGAAATAATTTTTTCCAGTTCATAAATTTGTTGTTCATTTGTATTTTCAGTTTGAAAAATAGGAATAATTTTATTTTTGTTTGCAAAATTTATAGCTTCAATACCAATTGTAATTAAAAAATCCTTCTTAAAGTTAAACTTTTTTAATAGTTCATCATTTATGTTGTTATAGTTTAGATAATTTAATTCTATTTTTTCAGAAACATAAATTCAAAGTTTGGAATTATTTTTTTCTTTATTAGATTTTTTAAAGAAAAAAGAGTTTAATTTATATCTATTTTCAATTGAAAAAAGAATGTTTTTTACATTAATTGAAGAAAAAACTTTTTCTTCAAAACCTTTATTAATATTAGAAATTTTTAAAATTGTGTTTAATCTACTAATTTTAGTTGTTGCATGAAGATTTTCAAAAACTTTAAGTGAATTTGAGTTGTTAGATTTCATTTTTTACTCTTTTAATTTGTTTTTCATTGTAAAATAATTCAAAGTTTTCATCTTTGTTAAAATAAATAATAATTCCATCAATTAAAACTAACTTTTTTTCTTTTTGAATTACATCAATAACATATTCAGTAAAAATGTTCTGAATATTTTTAAAAATTTCATTGTTTGAAAAATCTAATTTTTCTTGTAAAAAAATGTTATCTTTTTTTATTGTTGGGAAAATAAATTTATCGTTTTTCATTCATATAATTGAAAAAAGACCAAAATCAATTTCTTTTTTTTCAAAAAAACTTTTTTCATAAATTTTAAAAAAAGAATCAAAGTTTTCAATTTCTTCTTTTGAATTTAAAAGCAGTTTTATATTGTTTAAAATGTCTTTTAAATGCACTGTTTGATTATCATTTATAAATTTATTGTAATTTTCTAAAATTCAAAAATAATCGTTATTTTTCTTTAGTTCACTACGGATTTTTTTAAATTCTCTTTCTTCTTTTTTTAAAAAATTAAACATTTTTAACTCCTTTTTTTGTTGATTTTAAAATTAATAAATTGTAAAAAGATAACAACAAAATATTAAATAGTATATAAAAAATTATAATAGAATAAAATAAAACTTCAATATTTAAAAACTCATTAATTAAATAAAATAAATTGTTATTTTTTAAATAAAAGACAATTGTAATTATTAAAGTAAAAAAGTTAACAAATAATCTAACAAATAACCTTTTAAATAAATCTCACTTTCTATGCTTTAAACAAAATAAAACTAAGATTAAAAAGTTAGAAATACCATTTATAAAAAGATTTATATCAGTAATTTGAATTCCAGAAACATTTTTAGATGAATTAAAATCAAAAAGAATTCTTATTAAATAAAATAACATTCATAAAAGAAATATTGAGCATAAAGTAAAAATTTTTATTATTTGATCTGTTTTAAAAATGTTTTTAAAATTTAAGACTAAAAAATAGTAAATTAAAATTATTACAATACTAAAACCTAAATAAATATAATTTCACGCTTTGAAATGGAAATGAGTAGCAAACTGAATGAAAAATAAAAGCAAGGTTAAAAACATTGAAATTATTGAAATTCATAAAAATAGCTTATTAAAATCTTTATTTTTTGCTTTTATTTCCCAAAAATTGAAAAAACTATAAACAAAAGGAAAAAGAGTTATACATAAACCAATAATTAATAAAGTTTTTAAAACAAAATCTGATATTTTTCAATCATTTATTAAAAAGTGGAAAAAAGGATAATTTGCGATATTACTTATTCCAGTTTTTTCTACATATAGAGAAAAGTTAATATAAAAAATTAAAAAAGCAAAATAATAAATAAATTTACTTACGTAAGAATAAATAGTTCATTTATATTTAAGTTTTAGTTTTACATCATTTTTTTTAAAAATAAAGTAGTTGTAAAAATTGTAAGCACAATTTAAAACTATTACATATAAAAGTAAATAAACTGCTAAATTTAAATTAAAGGTAAACTTCTCTTTACTGAAAGTATCAACATTAATGTATAAAAATAAAGATAAACCAAAAAATGCAATAGAAGTTAGAAGAAACAAAGAAGCAAATATAAAATAATACTTAATTTTTCACAAATGTAATTGTACACCAGTGTAAATTTTAAATAAGTATAAATAAGATACAAAACTAAAAAATCAATAAGTCACTGAAAACAGAACTTTGCTTTCTAAATTGATATGACTATAATTATTGAGTTTTATAAAATTATTAAAAAATACATAGTTTATTGTAAAATAAATTGAATATAATATCAAGACAAAAATTTTAAAAAATAAAATAATTTTGCTTTGTTTTTTGAATAAAATTTCTTTTCAATCTATTTTAAATGAGTTAAAAATTAAATAATTTTTCTTTGGTTTCATTTTAGTTTCAATAAGATTTTTTTATAGGAAAATCTTTAGTTAATTTTATTACTTCTTGTTTTAATGCTTCTAACTCTTTTTGGTTTTCACTATTTAACAAAGCTTTATTTATAATATTGGCTAATTGCTTAAATTCTTTTTCTTTAAAACCTCTAGAAGTCATTGCAGCAGTTCCTAGTCTAACTCCTGAAGTTACAAAAGGAGATTCATCATCATTTGGAATTGTGTTTTTATTAACGGTAATATTGATTTTTTGCAAAATAGAAGAAGCTGATTTACCTGTTGTTTTATAAGATTTTTTAACATTTATAGTAAATAAGTGATTATCAGTTCCGCCAGAAATTATTTCTACTCCATTTTTTTGAAATTCTTCCGAAAAAGCCCTTGAATTCTTTATAATCTGTTTGCAATAGTCTTTAAAAAAAGGTTGTAGTGCTTCATTAAAAGCAACCGCTTTTCCTGCGATGCTATGAAATAAAGGACCACCTTGATAACCGGGAAAAACTCATCTATCGATTTTTTTAGCAATTTCTTCATTATTTGTCATTATGATACCACCACGAGCACCTCTTAATGTTTTGTGAGTTGTCGAAGTAATTATGTCTGCATATTCTACAGGTGATGGATGTAAATCTGAAGCAATAAGTCCAGCTATATGTGCAATGTCAGCCATTAAGTAAGCACCTACTTCATCTGCAATTTTTCTAAATTTAGAAAAGTCTATTGTTCTTGAATATGCTGAATAACCGCATATAATTAAATTGGGTTTAACTTCTTTTGCTACTTTTAAAATTTGCTCATAATCTAACAAACCATTAGAATCAACATCATAAGAAAATGATTGATAAAATTTTCCAGAAAAATTTATGTTATATCCATGTGTCAAGTGACCACCAGAGCTTAGTGACATTCCTAAAACTTTCCCTCCTGGTTCTACAATTGAAGCAATAGCAGCTGCATTTGCTGTCGAACCAGAATAAGGTTGAACATTAGCAAATTTTACTTTGAATAATTTCTTGAGTCTTTCAATAGCTAAATTTTCTACTTCATCCACATTTTCACAACCATCGTAATATCTTTTTCCTGGATACCCTTCACCATATTTGTTAGTTAAAATGCTTCCTGTTGCTTTTAATACATCTTCTGAAACATAATTTTCAGAAGCTATTAATTCAATGTGTTCTTCTTGTCTTTGAAGTTCTTTATTTATTGCATTAGCAATTTCTTTATCTTTTAACTCTATGTTTTTATACATTTTTAACCTCATTTAATTTTACTATTATAATTTTACTTCAAATAGAAAAAAATCAAAGCTTAAAGCCTTGATTTTAAATTAAAATATATTAGTTTTTATACGTTATTAATAAATTTGATTAATAATTATTTGTCGTTTAAAGCTGTAAAACCTTGAACTTTTTGTCCTTTATAAAAACCACAAAATCTACATACTCTATGTTGTTGGATACCATTTGAACAGTTTGTACATTTAATTAAGTTTTGTACAACTAAAGCATCATGAGTTCTTCTTTTATGTTTACGTTGTTTAGAAGTTTTTCTCTTTGGAACTATAGCCATTTTTCCCCCTCTGTATATCTAAGATAATTTTATTATAGATTTATATTTTATAATTTTACATTAAAAAGAAAAAAAATAAAGAATATTTATTTAATTTCTTTTAACATTGCTGAAAATTGTCATAATCATTTATCAAATGATAATAAAATTTCATCAAAAATTGGTTGAACTCTTGCACTTCATTCAAAACTTTCACTTTCTTTTAATAAAGTTTCTAAATCCAAAACAAGAAGTTGTAAAGCTGTTTTATAGTCAAATTCTTTTGTTGATTCTTCTTTGATAAATGAAAGTTCTAAAATTTCTTTAAAACTTCCAATTGCTTGTGATTTTTTCATCACTACTTTTTCAGCAATTTCATCAATAAATCCTAAAACTTCTGCTTTTAATTTATCTGTTTCTTCGTGAATTTCAAAAAATTCAATCCCTTTAATATTTCAATGTATATTGTTAGTTTTTTGATAAAAAACTTGTAAGCTTGCTTGTATTTCTTTTAATTTTTTAAGCTCTTGCATTTTAATATTCATCCTTAGTTCTAATTAAATTCAATCCTTCAAATTCTTTTTCTTTTTTATAATTTGTAACTACTAAAACTAATTTGTCAGATGGTGTAAAATCATAGAATGTTCCAAATCCAAATTTTTCTTCGGTCGCTAAAACAACAACAAGTTCAGAATGTTGAGCTACAAAGTTTTTCATTTTCCCATCACCTATTTCTGTTGTTGTTAGTTTTCCATTTTCGTCAATACCACTAACACCTAAAAATGCTATTTGGAATTTAAAATTTTCAATAGCTGATAAATCATGAGAATTTGTTGAAAGACTTTTATGTTTTATTTTTCCACCTACTACATAAATATTTTTGAATCCCATTTCAACAGCTTTCATAGCATTATGGATAGAATTTGTAAAAATATTAACATCAGTATCTAAATATTCAAGTAAATAATAACAAGTAGAACCTGCATCTAAATAAATGTTTAAGTAATCTTTCGCTAAAACAGCAGCTGTTCTAGCAATGCTCCTTTTTGCCTCTACATTTACTTTAATTTCGTCAATAACAATTTTATCTAAATAATTTCTTTTTTCGTTATAAACAATTTCACCAAAAGGTCTTTTAACATAACCTTCTTCTTCAAGTTTAAGAAGGTATCTTCTTGCAGTACTTTTTGTTAATTGGAATTTTTGTTCAATTTCAATAGGTTTTAAAATCTTTTTAGTTCTTATGTATTCGTTTATTTCCTTTTGTTTTGCAAAAGACATAATTTTTTTATTTTTTGAATCTTCCACATTACTCCTTTCTGATTTTATCATTAAACTTATTATAGATAAAAACAAACAAATTATATCATTTTAAAGTATTTTTCAATATATTTAATTCAAAAATTTTCATTTTTTTTCAAAAGTAAAAGAAAATCCGCAAAAGCGGATTTTAATGGTCTTTTTGATATGGTGCTCAAGACGGGACTTGAACCCGAACGCGATTTCTCGCACTAGAACCTCAATCTAGCGTGTCTACCATTTCACCACCTGAGCAATGGCGGAATAGACAGGATTTGAACCTGCGCGAGAGTTGCCTCTCCTAATACGTTTCCAACGTATCCCCTTCAGCCTCTTGGGTACTATTCCATATACATTATAATTATATAAAAAATTCTTTTTTTTAATACAAAATATACTTAAATTTTCTTATTTATTTAATTTTTTAAACTCAAAAACTTCAAAAAAAGCGTAAAAAACTCAGTTTTTGCCTTTTTTAAGATAAATTATCTCTATTTTTGTAACTTAAGAGTTATAATTCAAATATATTTATTTAAATTCTTTTTAATTAAATTGTAAGTAAGTTACTAACTGCTATATATATATATATATATAGAAAAGCACTCTTTATTTTCTTAAGTATTTCTATATATTATGCAAATTAATAATTTAATTTAAATAAATTAGAAAAAAGGAGAAAAATGAGTAAAAAAATTAAAAAGGTATTTCCAAAATTGGCGTTAGCCAGTCCATTATTACCAATAACTATGGTAATTTCATGTAATGATACAACTGATACCAAACATAATGAACCTAAAAATCCAGGATCAGGAACAACACAAACAGAACCAGTTAAAGAAAATCCAAACCCTGTGATAACACCTATTGCAGAACTACCAGGAAATAATGATGATAAAAATAAAAGTGAAAATCCACCAAAAAATAATGCTAAAGTTTCCGACCCTGAGAAAATAAATGATAAAAACAAATCTGAAAATCCAAGTAATTCACAACCAAAAGACGATAATAAAACACAAACTGTTCAAAAAGAAGATAAAACCACTTCTGATTCAAAAGATAACGACAAAGCACCTGAAAATGGTTCTGTTGATCAAAAAAATGAAAATCCAGAACTAAATAGCAATTCAGACAAAACTAAAGATGATTCACAAAACCCAGATACTGCAACAACAAATCCAAAAGTTCAAACACAAGATTCTGAAGTTGTTTTTGACAGAAAATTTCAAGTCTTACATGTTTCAAAAGAAGAAGAAAAACAAATTCTTGACGACCAATTTAATAAAATCGATAAAACTAAAGATAACAACAGCACAGTAGAAGGACAAGATAATTCAACTAGCGAACCTGTAGAACCAAAAAAACCACAAATTCCTTTAACTAAGGAACAAAAAGAAATTCTAAATGAACAATATTTAAAACAAGATTTAAGTAACACATCAACTACAATAGGTAATGTTGAACCTGTAGTTTTTGACAGAAAATTTAAAAAATTAGACGTTACTAAAGAGAAAGAAAAAGAAATTGTTGATGAGCAAATTAAGAACATTGATAAAACAAAAGATAACAATAGTGTAGTTGAAGGACAAGATAATAACAATAATAATAGTGAATCAGAAAAACCTAAAACACCACAAATTCCTTTAACTTCTGAACAAAAACAACAACTTAGTGATCAACTAAAAAATCAAGATCCAAAAAATACTTGAACAACTATTGGCGATGATAGCTCACAAAGTTTTAATAGAAAATTTACAAAATTAGATGTTACTAAAAAAGAAGAAAAACAAATTCTTGATGATCAACTAAATAAAATTGATAAAACTAAAGATAACAACAGTACAGTAGAAGGACAAGACAATTCAACTAGCGAACCTTCAGAACCAAAAAAACCACAAGTAGAGTTAACAGCAGATCAAAAACAAAAACTTCACGATCAATTAGAAAATCAAGATCCTGATAATACTTGAACTACAATTGGAGATGAAATACCAAAACAATTTGACAGAAAATTCAATGTTATTTCAGTTTCTAAAGAACAAGAAGATAAAGAATTAAAAGAGCAAGCTGCTAAATCACAAGATAGTGAAATCGATATTGTTGATGATTCTGAACCAAAAGATACTCCTGTTGAAGAACCTAAAGCAAACAAAGATAAGCAACAAGAACAACCAAAAGTTGAACTTAAAAAATCAAATGATTATAAAGTTATTGAATTAACAAAAGCACAAGAAGATGAGCAATTAAGCAAACAACAACAAAATGCAGAAGAAAACGAAATCGAAATAGATTTAGACTAAAAATAGATATTCTCAAATTTTAGAGAATATTTTTTTAATATTATAAAAAAATATTATAATTTTAAATATGATAAAGGAAAATAAATTGAATTTTTCAAATAACACAAACTATCAATTTCGTTACTTGAAAGAATTTAAAGAGATTTTAAATCTTGCACATCAAGAATTTAAAGCTAGAAAAAAAATTGTTGTTGATTTTTTACTCACGGATAATGAACAAATTAAAATAATTTCCAAAGAATATAGAAAAAAAGATAAAGTTACAGATATTCTTTCTTTTGGAACTAATTGAAGTGATTTTGATTTTTTAGATTTTTTACCACTTGGAGAAATAATTATTTCTTATCAAAAAGTTAAAGAACAAGCTAAAGAATATGGTCACACACTAAAAAGAGAATATTGCTATCTTTTTGCTCATGGTTTAGCTCATTTATTTGGATTTGATCATCTAACAAAAGAAGATGAAGATAAAATGAATTATCACGTTGATAAAATAATGAAGAAAATGGAGATTAGTAGATAATGTACATAAAATTAAAAAAACTTTTAGATAACTCTTATTCACCTTATTCAAATTTTGCAGTTGCTGCAATTTTAAAAAATAAAGACGGAAAAGAATGAAATGGTGTTAATGTAGAAAATGCTGCATATCCTTCTGGAATGTGTGCAGAAAGAAGCGCTCTTTTTGGAGCTATTTCTTACGGATTTAAACCAAGAGAAATTACCGAAATTCATATAATATCAAGGAAAAATGAATTCATCTCTCCTTGTGCAGGTTGTAGGCAAGTTATGAGTGAATTAATGCCACTTGATGGTAAAATATTTCAATATTCTAATGATGGTACTTGCAGAGTAAATACTGTTCTTGAAATGGTTCCTTTCCCTATTTTAAGTGAGGATATTAAAGTTTAATGAAAGTGTGTTTTGTTGCAATTATAGGTAGACCAAATGTTGGAAAATCATCTTTACTTAATGCTATCTTACAATATGATTTATCAATAGTAAGTGCAAAACCACAAACCACAAGAGATCAAATAAACGGAATTTATAATGAAGAAGGATATCAAATTGTTTTTATTGATACTCCTGGTATTCATAAAAGCAAGCAAAAATTAGGTGATTCATTAAACAATAGTTCTTATGAATCTTTAAAAAACGCAGACTTAATTTTATTTTTACAACCTGCTGATCAAGAAATTGGAACAGGTGATTTTATGATTTTAGAAAAAATCAAAAATTTTAAAAATAAAATTGCTCTTATTACAAAAGTGGATCTTGTTTCTGATAAAGAAACGCTCAAAAGAAAAGCAGAACAACTTAAATCAAAAGGATTTTCCCTTGTATTAGGTACATCCATCACTTATGAACAAACAATTCAAGAATTAATTAATGAAATTAAAAAGTATAGCTATGAATCTGAACCTTTTTATCCAGTTGAAGATATAACAGATAAAAGTATGCGTTTTCTTGCTAAAGAAATTGTTCGTAAAAACGCTATTAATCTTTTAGAAGATGAAGTGCCTCATAACATTGCTGTTATAGTTAATGATTTTATTGAAAAAGAACATTCAATGCAAATAGATGTAACAATATATGTTTCAAGAGATTCACAAAAAGGAATTGTTATTGGTAAAAACGGAGCAATGATTAAACAAATAGGAATAAATTCAAGAAAAGAACTTGAAGAACTTTTTAATAGTAAAATTTTTCTCTCTACCAATGTGAAAGTAAGTAAAAATTGAGTAAATAACGAAAAAGTAATTAAAAAAATGGGATATTAATTAATAATTAATCTAATTTTATAATTAGATTTTTTATTTTTATAACTATAAATAAAAAACGAATTTTAAAATATAATTATAATAGTAGAAACTTATTTTAAAATTCAAAGGAGTATAAAATGGAACAAAAACAAAATAAAATCAAAGCAGTATCTTTTTGAACAACTCAAATTGATTATTTCATAAAAAATTGAAATATTTTTAGAAAATTAACAGCAACTGATTTTTACAAATTCAAACATCTAACCTTATATTTTGCTTTTTACAAATATCTTTCAAGAAAACAAGAAGTTTTTATGAAACAAAATTTAAAGATAGATGAAAATGCATTCAAGTATTTTGATTATTCTTATTTTAAATATAAATCATTATTCAGAAAAACTAAATATTTTAACTCTTTTGAAGAAATTAAAAACATTTACAAAACAGTTCAAAATGAACTTGGTTACTTCATTTTTAACGATAATTTATTTAGTACTTTATATAAAGAATATATGGCAAGTCATAGTTCAAATATTACTTTTGAAAAAATACTTGAGAGATTTGAACTCTTTCATAATCATATTAAAAAAAATGATAAATATACCTATTTATTTAGTGATATATTTTATATTTCTAAAAATGAAATTGAAAAAAACTGAAAAAATAAAAAAGATTTAAAAATGCTAATAGAAGAAGCAATATCTGTTGTTGAACTAATAAATATTGATTATCAAAACGATCATTTTATTTTTAAAGAGATATTTGAATTTTTAATTAGTGAATTTTCTGAAGAAAATAAAAATGCAAATGAAGGTTTTTATACACCTAATGATGCTTCAATTATAGTTTCAAAAATAGTTTTAGAAGATGTTAAAAA
Organism: Mycoplasma sp. Z386; assembly: GCF_054343375.1. Taxonomy (NCBI): domain Bacteria; kingdom Bacillati; phylum Mycoplasmatota; class Mollicutes; order Mycoplasmatales; family Mycoplasmataceae; genus Mycoplasma; species Mycoplasma sp. Z386. The sequence continues at coordinate 2,058 of NZ_JBTGVC010000023.1, read as the reverse complement.
TAAAGATGAACTTAAGATTTATGATCCAACAGCCGGAACTTCTTCTTTAATGTTAAATGTAGGTAAAACCTTTGAAAAATATAAAAATGAATCAGATTTAGTTCAATATAATGCAATTGAAATTGATAGTTGAAATTACAACATAAGTAGAATGAATTTTATAATTAATAATGTTGATTTTAAAAATTGAAAAATCAAAAATGCTGATTCATTTACCAGTTATTCACCAAATGATTTATATAAAACAAATAATCCTAAAGCAGATGTAGTATTATCACATATTCCTAATTCTAAAAGTTGAAATTCAGAAATATCTAAAAATTTCAACCCTTATTTTAAAGAATATGGTACACCACCTAAAACCAAAGCAGATTGAGCTTTTATTTTACAAGGTTTATACAATTTAGATGATGAAGGAATTATGGTTATTTTAGCACCAGAATCAATCTTAACAAGTGCTTCAGTAGAAAAAGAGATTAGAAAAAAACTTGTGCTTGAAAATCATTTAGACTCAATTATTTATTTACAAAATAAATTATTTTCTGGAACCTCCAACACTGATGTTTTATTAATCTTTAAAAAGAATAAAATAAATAAAGATATTTTTATGATTAATGCAACTAATTTATTTGTAAAATTAAACAATGATATTTGCAAATTAAGTCCTGATAACATTGAGAATATTTTAAATACTTATAAAGATAAAAAAGAAATCAAAGGATTTTCAAAACAGGTTTCTATCCAAGAAATTACCTCTAATAATTTTGATCTTCAAATTTCTAAATACATAACAAAAGAAGATGTTAACTCTTCCAATCAAGAATTTAATAAAATTCATAATTTACTAACAGTAGAAGACTTTAGACCTGTACAAAAATATTTTGATGAAATTAGTGGTTTACAAGATCAAATAGCAATTAAAGTAAATAATTCAGGTTATAAAATAGTTAATGCTGAAAAAATAACATTATTAGTTTTAGAGTCCAAAATAATTAAAAAAATAGAAACTAAAATGGAAAAAGTTAGAGAAAAAATCGTTGACTACTTTATTCCTTTTTTCACTGAAATCGATGAATTTCCAGAAAATTGAGAAGAAATTATTAAAAGTGAAATAGATAGATTTGCTAACGCTTCAATTAAAAACATTCCTTTTTTAGATAAGGAAAAATTAATGTTTGAATTACAAAAAGCAGTAGATGAATTTATTATTCCTGAAATATCTGTATTTAAAGAAAAAAGAAAAATGAATTTTGATAGATTAATGGATAGTTATATAAGAAAATTTTCAGAAGGAGAAAAAGAATCAGATCTTATTAATTTCTTATTAGTTATTTCTGTAGAAGCAGATGAAAATGCTGAAGATTTAATTCATATGAAAGAACTAAGAGACAAAATAGAAGAGCGAATGAACTCATTACTCTTAGAAATTTCTACTTATCCAGAATGTCAAACTTTATTTAAATCAAGTAAAATTAAAACAAGTGATTTAGAAAGAATTAAAAAACTTTTAAATCCTGCAAGCACTCAAACTGAAACAGAAAAAGAAATTAAATTCAAAATAGCTGAAGTTTATGATTATTTAAATTATCTAAGAAGACTTGACAACAATATTAGTTCTTTAGAAGAAACAATATTTCAAACTACTCTTGATTCTTTAAATGAAATTAAAAACTATCAAGAATTAATAAATTATCTTGCTTTTCAATGAGCTAATTATTTAACTGATTTAACAGTAAAAACAGAAAGTTATTTAACTCATGCAATAATTGAAGACTTAGAATTATTTGTTTCTAATAACAATGACAAATCTTTAAATTTTTTAGATAAAGATTATAAATGAGTCTTACCTAACTTAATACAAACAATGAAATTTCTCTCAACTATGCATGTACAAAAAGAAAAACTGGAATTTATTACAAAAATATTAAATAAACAATAAAAGGAGAAAAATGTCAAATAATACAAAAAATAATTTAGTCCCTTCTTTGAGATTCAAAGAATTTACTCACGCTTGAGAACAGGACGTCCTAGAAAATTTAGCAACAGTTTCAAACGGAA
>NZ_JBTGVC010000022.1:0-20557 GCF_054343375.1 Mycoplasma sp. Z386 | reverse complement strand
AAAATAAAAAAACAAAAAAGAGATCATTTAAAATGATTTCTTTTTTTATGCTTTTAATGCTTTAAAAAAGAATTTTTTTTGGTATTATTTTATATTATTAAAATGAAAGATAACATATGAAAAAGAAAAAAATATTTAAAAACTTATATTCTATAGGTCTTATAGCAGTTCCTACTTTCTTAAGTGCTCTTTCTCTATCTTGTTCTGTTCAAAAGAACGAAAATAAAGAAAATCCAAGTGAAACAAACAATAAAGTAAATGTTATTAATTTTAACAATTTAGTTAAATTTAATAATTCTTCTGAGCAATGAGAATTAAATATTGAATTTGATAAAAATGTAAATTCACATTTAGAAATTGAACTACAACTAAAAAATGAAAATGAAGAAAAAGAGTTAAGTAGTGTTTCAATTATAAAAAACGAAAATTATGTAAATGGTAAAATTGCAACTTTTTCCTTTAAAAATAATATTATTCCAAATAAGCCATATTTATTAAAATCAATTAAACAAACCAATCAACAAAATGATAATTTGGAATTTTCCATAAAAGAAGAAATAAACAAAGAAATTGTATTTTCTAATTCAAACATTTCTTTTACAACGAATGAAAAAAATAAGGAAATTGAAACAAGTGATTTTGGTAATACTTTCAATTTAAATTATGACTTATCTTCTAATGATTTAAATAAATACATTTCATTAATTATTTATGAATTAAATAATGATAATATAATAAAAGAAGATTCTAAAATCACAACTGATAAAGAAATTATTAGCAAAAAATGAATAAGTATTCCAAAATTAAAGGAAAATACAAAATATTTAGTTAAATATGCATTAATTTACAATAATGAAAAAGATAGTGATTTTTTTGTCGCTAATCTAGAAAATAATTTTATTATATCAACTCCAAAAGAGATTTTAAATAAGCAAGATGTTGAAATAAAAGAAATTTATTCAAATTTACAAAATGATAAAAGAGTAATGGGTGAATTTTTAGAAAAACGTTCTATGAGAATTACTTACTTTGATGAATTATGAAATGTTTATAGCGATAAGGCTGGTAAAAGATCAGTATTATTTCCGTTTTCTTCAATAAATGGAACAGCTTGAGTTATTGATAAAGATCCTTCTGATTCAGAAAATTTAACTTATTATTTAGCAACAAATATTCATGTTACTAAAGTATTAAAATTTCCACAAGTTTATACAAATTCTTCGCAACTTATTAGTCAAAATAACAATTATAAACAAATAACTGAAGAAAAATTATCAATGCTTAATAATGTTTTTCAAGCTCAAGCTTCACTAAATTATGATGGTTCCATACCTGAAAAAACTTTTACAAATTTATTTCAAAATGAGTTATTTCTTTTAAAACCAAATGACAGTCAAGAATGAAATGATACTAATAAAAATCCAGTTAATACAAAATTAGTTTCTGACATTTTGAAAAAACATTTTTCTTATTACAATCCACAAAAAGACAATGGAGATAATTTTGGTTTCAATTATGACTCTCAAGTAATAAATACAAACTTCCAATCACCTTTCTCTTTTATAGAATCATATGAAATTATGGAACCATTACTTTATGATCATAACTTTAAAAACTATTGAAATCTAGATGCTCAGCATCAACCTACAATAACTAATTATCCAAATACAGGAACTGATTTTTCAATAATTAAAATTAAACTGAAAAATAACATAGAAAAACCAGAAGCTTTTAAAGAATATGATTTAAATCCAACTTTAATTGGAAATATTCAAAGTGAAGAAGGAAATAATTCCAAATTGAATCTAAATGTTTTTGGTTATTCTACAGTTGTAGATTCTCAACAAAATGCATTTGAAAAAAATTCTTTTATTGGGGAAACAACAGCTAAACGATATTTTAATGAGTCTTTAATTTCTTTTAACAATTCAACAAATACATTTACTGTTGATCCAAAATATAATGAGTTTGTAACAAAAGAAACATCCATATTAAAAGAAAATATCAATTTTAAAAATTCACAATTAGAGGGCGAAGGAAAGTTTTACTATAATAATGCCAATTTTGAAAATATTTGATATTTAAATGGTGTTGGGATATTAAATTCATTTTGAACTGGAAGTTCAGGTTCAGCAGTATTTGATAGTAATAAAATTCTTGTTGGATCCCTTTTTGCAACAAATGCTAAAAAACCAGGAACCATTGATAATGAAAATAGTAAAGAAAAAATATTATTTAGTGAAATAAACCCTGAAAATAAAGAAATTAACCCAATTTTATTTTATTTAAATACAAGAACTTCTGAAAATTCTTGACTAAAAAAATATTGAAATTCAATTCAAAAAATATTATCCAAAGAAGGTTATAGAAAAGATTAAAATTTAAGGAGAAAAAATGAAAAATTATAAAAATTATAATGAAATACCAGAAAAATATAAATTTGATTTAGAATTTATTTTAAAAAATAAATCAATTCAAGAATGATTAGATGATTTTGAAAAATATTCTATTCCAGTAATAAAAACAAGTAAAACTAAATTTGAAAATATAGATAAATTTATTGAATATAAAGAAAAACAAAAAGAATTTGATTTATATTTTTCACAAATTTATAACTATTTATCTAACAAAAAAAATACTAATTTAGTTGAACCAGTGGTTTCAACTCATTTTGGTTTGCTGTTAAATAAATACTCAGATTTTATTAAAGAACTTGGTTCTGAAGAAAATGAGTATTTTAAAAATTCACACAAAATAAATGAATGAAAATCAGATCCAAGATTTCAATTATATAATAAAGATGTTGAAGAGATTTTATCTAAAAAAGAACATAAGTATGTAGACGAAGTGGAAAATTATATAACACAAACATCAAAAGGAGAGGTTTCTTTATACCAAACTTTTGCAATTTTAAGAGATTCTGAAACTAAATTCGATGAAATTATAAGTAAAAATAAAAAGTTTACCTTAAATCAATCTACTTACTTTTCATATTTAAAAAGAAAAGATGAAAATATAAGAAAGCAAGCATATACTAACTATTTAAATGGTTTTTTAAATCATAAACAAACTTTTAGTTCCTTACTTGAACAACATATAAGAAATAAATCTACAGATGCTCTAAATAGAAACTATAATTCTTTGGTTGAAAAAGAAATATCCAATGACAAAGTTCCTTTAGAACTTTTAAATAAACTATTTTCTATTGTTCAATCAAACTCAAATTTATATGATCTTTTTTACAAAACTAAAAAACAATTTTTTAAACAAAAATATAATAAAGATTATAAACCATGAGATTCAATGCTTCCACTTGTAAATATTAAAGAAAAATACTCAGTAGAAGATGCACAATCTTTACTTTTTGAAGCAGTTAAACCGTTGGGAGAAACTTATTTAAATAAAGTGAAAGAAGCAATAAATCAAAGATGAGTTGATTATTTAACAGTTCCTAACAAAAGAAGTGGAGCATATTCAATCGGAAGTCATTATTCACTTGAAAAAAAATATATCCTTATGAATTTTAATGGAACATTAAATTCAGTTGCTACTTTAGCACATGAAATGGGTCATTCAATGCACTCTTGATATTCAGATCAAAATCAGCCTTATGAACACGCAGACTATCCTATTTTTCTTGCTGAAATTGCATCAATTTTCAACGAACTAATGCTTTTTGATTATATGTTTACTAATGCAAAAAATGAAAAATTAAAATTTCATTTGCTTGAAAAATCTATTCAAGATTTTCTTTCAACAGTAGTAAGACAATGTCAATGAGCTAATTATGAATATGAACTTTATAAAAATATTGATAATTCTGTTCCTATGAAAACTTTTGAAAGTTTTGAAAAAATTTATGTTGATGTTTTAAACAAATATACAAATATCAAAAATAAAGAAAAAGTAGGAAATAAAAGCAATATTTATTCAGTAATTGTACCTCATTTTTATTATAATTTCTATGTTTATAAATATGCTATTGGTTATATAGTAGCAAATATTTTCTTCCAAAAATATAAAGAAAATGGTGTTCAAGAATTAGAAAATTACATTAATAAATTTTTAAGTTCTGGTTCCAAAGATTGACCTTTAAACATTTTAAAAGATTCTAATATTGATTTACTCGATAATAACACTTTACAAAAAGTTTTTGACTTACTAAATAATAAAATTAAATTATATAAAACATTAGGTAAGAAAATTTTTAAATAATTTATGAAAAAGAAAATCTGAATTTTAACAAGCACCCCTTTATTTTTAACAACTTTAATTTCTTGTCAAAATAAAGAAATAAATAAAAATGAAGACAAAAATTTTTATATTATAGATGATATAAAATATAAAAATTCAAAAAATTCTTCAGTAGAAATAGAATTAAAATTAAATTCCAATATTAGTACAACAAAAGAAAATATACAAATATATTATAAAAATTCTGATAATCAAGAAATATTAGTTAATAATTCTTTTATAAAGGAAATTCCTTTAGAAAAGAATTTATTAGTATTTGAAATAAATAACTTGACAACCAATTATGAATACTTTATTTATAAAATAATAATAAATAATCAAGAAGTAAATTTTAATAATTTTAGTACTAAATTTCAACTAGAAATAGCAAATATTGAAATTAATAATTCTTCAGTTTTAAATCAAAGAGAAGAAGTTTCTAATATCAATTTTATTCTTAACAATACTGAATATCTAGAAGAATCTAACCCAATTACTATTGTTGAATTAATTGATGAAGAACAAAATACATATTTATTTGAAGATATTTTACAAAACAATATTTTAAATATAAATTTAAATAAAATCTTATCTTCAAGTTCAAAAACATTAAAAGTTTCAAAAATAAATTTTAAAGATTTAAAAAACAAAATAATAATATCAAATGAAATTTTAAATACTAAATTTACAACTAAAAAAATTAGCAATGAAATAGAAAATAAAGAAGATAATTTTGTTATAGATTTTATAAATTTTAAAAACATTACAGAAAACAGTTTTTTAGTAATATTCCATTTTTCAGAATTTAATTTATCTAATGAAAATCTAAAAACTTTTAAATTAGTATTAAAATCTAAAAATTCTGATGAAGAAGAAAAAGAGATAATAGTAAGTAATTACGAAGTTAATTCTCCTTTTATTGAAATAAATGTAAATGAATTAAAAAGCAATACTCAATACTATATTGATTCTTTTTCTTTAAATAATAAAAATTTAACTATAGAAAAACTTGTAAAAGAAGTAACTACTGCAAAAACTACAATAAAAAACTTTTCAAGTTCAGAATTAATATTTGATGAATCAAAAAATCTTTATTCAATAAAACTTAGTTATGATAAAAACCAATTTTATATTCCTAATAATGCTGTATTTTCCGTGTTTTTATCACCAACAAGTGAAGAAAATAATCTTATAGAATTAACTAATGAAGAAATTTCAAGTGACAACTCTTTTGTATTTTTTAATATAAAAAATCAAATAAAAAAAGGTGTTGAATACAACTTAATAAAAATTCTTTATGAATCAAAAGAAATTTCATTCCCACCTTTATCAATTTTAATTAAAGATAAATTATTTTCCTTCCCAAAACCTGATATTTTAGAAAATAAAACTTTAACTCAAAGTGGTAATATCAATAACCCTAAAATTATTTTTGATAAAAATATTTTCCCAAATAGTGTCCTTCTAGAAAAAACTGATAATAATTTAAATCTAGTAAAAAATTATTTTAATATTGAAATGACAAAAATATTAAAATATATTCAAGGGACTTTTAAATTTAGTGATGAGTTTCCAAAATGAACAAACTTTAGTGATTTTAATAATCCTATTCCTGCTGAAAAACTTTTATCTAAAATACCAGATTTACAAGCAAGATTCAAAGAAGAAAATAATATTTATAAATACGTTAATAAACTTATGCCTATTTTTATTCAATATCAAGAAATTAAATTATCAGGAAACAAAAAAGAAGCAACATTAAAACTTAATTTAAAAAACTTTTTAAATAAACCATTTACTGATAAAAAAATAGGAATTACCTTTGATTTTAGAAAAAAAGATGATTCTTTTGAAACAAAAATTTCTCAAAGAATACTAATAAATTTAGAAGAATTATTAAATAATAAAAATGTTTTAAATAACGAATGAGTAACTGAGTTTTTTGAAGAACCTTTTGTAAAATTTAATTATAATATCGATAATGATTCTAATTTAATTATAAAAATTAAACCAAACGATGAATATAGTGATTATATTCCTGATTTTAGTTTCACTCAAGATGAAACTAAAATTGAAAACAATATTTTTATTTCTAAATATAATACTTTAGTTGATGTTTCATATTTAACAAAAGATGAAGAAGATGAAAATTTCTCACTTGTTCCTGAAACTTATCAATCAGATTTACATGCTAAATTAAGTTCTAATGGACAATATTATTCAAACAAAATTAATAATCCACTTAAATTTAGTAATGGTAAAAGAATTTTAGAACAAGAAACCGACACAAATTTTCAAGAAATTAGAAAAAGAGTTTTTGTTGTTGGTGGTGGAACTTCAACTATGCTTGCAAAAGTTAAACCCAACGATCCAAATGATTATAGATATTTTTTCATAACAAATAGACACGTTAGTGACATTTTAGAAACAAGATGATATGATTCTAGAGTTTTAAAAAAATTTTTAATTCCAGATTTCAACGATTCCAAGGTAAATAGTGCTAATAGTGAAATTTCAATAAATGTAGAAAAAAAATGATTCAATTTTAATTTTTGACAAGCAATAAATCAAACCAAAAGAGATGAAACAAAAGAACAAGATTCAAATAGAAATAATGCTGATATATCAATATCTATAATTGATATTGAACCAATTTTAAAACAAGCAAAATTAGAAAAAAATACCAAAATTATCAATTACTTAAATGAATGACAAAGATTAAAACCACTTAAATTAAGCAAAAAAACTAATTATATTTCCCAAAATAATTATGTAAAATTCTTTGTTAGCAGTTTCCCACAAGATCCTTATCTAAACTTTTCTGGTAGAAGATATAGAGAACATATTATTAATAGAATAGAAAAAGTAACTATAAATGATCAAGCACAAGAATTTGCAAAATATGGTTATTTTAAAACTTTTATTCAATATGATAACAACAATAATAACGATAAATATGATTTAATTTCTGGAGCATCAGGAAGTATAGTTTATGATGAAAGTGGAGAAATGGTTGCTATCTTTATGCAAAATACAGGAGATGATGGTTATGGTTTCGGTTTTCTTTCTTCCTTGGAATTTGACTATTTCGGTTTTGAAACTTCTAGCAACCCTAATTCCTTTAAAAATAAATTATTAAAATCAATAGAATTAGAACCATCAAAATTTGAAATGATTGAAATATAAAAATGCGGATTTCCGCATTTTTTCTTTATATTCGTTTTAATAAGATTATTTTCCAATACCATTTATTTCATTTTTTCTAGATAAAGTTATTGATCCTTCTTTTGTAACAAGTAAATCATCTTCAATTCTTGCTCCACCAAAACCTTCTATATAAATACCAGGTTCAACCGTAATAACCATTCCTTCTTCTAATACAAAATCACTTAATGATGAAACATTTGGTAATTCATGAACATCAATTCCAAGACCATGCCCTGTAGAGTGAACAAAATATTCACCATATCCTTTGGATTCAATATAATCTCTACATACTTTATCAACTTCAGAAGCTTTTATACCTGGTTTTACAAATTGTCTTCCAAGTTGTGCAGCTTCTTTAACAATTTGTAAAATTTCTTCTTTTTTAGGATCTACTTTTGAGTTATTAGGATTAAAAATAAATGTTCTTGTTATATCTGCTCCATAACCTTTATAAATAGCACCAAAATCAATTTTTAATAAGTCTCCTGACTTAACTACTGCAGAAGTTGGGTGGTGATGTGGAACTGCAGAATTAGCTCCCGCAGCAATGATAGAATCAAAACATTCTTTTTGTGCACCTTTTTCTTTCATTAAAAAGTTTAATTTTCTATCAAGTTCTTGTTCGCTTTGTCCTTCTTTAATTTCTTTTAGTAATTCATCATAAGACTCTAGTGAAATATCAATAGCTTTTTTAATTAATTTTACTTCTTCTTCATCTTTTAGTATTCTAAGTTTTTGACCTGAAATTTCAACTATTTCACTGTTTGGAAATGATTTTTTTATTCTATTTAACTCAACAAGAGTTATATAATCAGCTTCAACTCCAATTCTTTTGTATTCTTTGCTTTTAGAAAAATTATCTCAATTTTCTTTGTTAAATAAAACTAATTCAGCATTTTTTACTTGTTTTTTTGCATATTCATAGTAACGTCCATCAACAAAAACATATGATTTATTTTTTTCCATCACAGTAATTCCATCTGTTGATTGAATTGTTGATAATCAAAGTCTTGTTTGTGGAGCAAATGAAATTATTGCATCTAATTTTTTCTCTGTTAATGTTATATCTAAATATTTTCTATTCATTTTTAACTTATCTCTTTTCTTATTTTTTTTCTTTATGTGATGTATGTTTGTTGCATTTATGACAGTGTTTAGACATTTCTAATTTTTCTGTCTGTGTTTTTTTGTTTTTTGTTGTTATGTAATTTTCCATTTTACATTCATTGCATCTTAAAGTAACACCTTCTCTTGGCATTTTTCCTCCTAATATAAAATAATAATTTAATTAATTTAATTTTAACAAAAAGAAGAAAATATTTTTAAAATTAGATTTTAATAAAAAACTCTGCATTTATAATAAAGCAGAGTAGAAACTAAAATTTAAATATAGTATTTATTCTTTTATAAAGGAAACACAAGGAAAATTATTTTTTTTCTTTATGTGATGTATGTTTGTTGCATTTATGACAGTGTTTAGACATTTCTAATTTTTCTGTCTGTGTTTTTTTGTTTTTTGTTGTTATGTAATTTTCCATTTTACATTCATTGCATCTTAAAGTAACACCTTCTCTTGGCATTTTTCCTCCTTATTGTATTTTTATAAATAAAAGATAAAAAAATTTTATCAAAAAATTCACATTTTTTTATTTTTTAATCTTTTTATTTTTGTAAATTTATATTTAAAATCATTTTTAATCTATAATAATATTATATAAGAAAGGAAAAGTTATGAAAATAATTCAAAAAAATAAAATAGCAAATTTCAACTATGAAATTTATGAAAAATATGAATGTGGAATTTCTTTACTTGGTTGAGAAATTAAATCCATAAGAGCTAACAATTTTAACTTAAAAAATTGTTATGCTACTTTTAAAAAAGGTGAATTATATTTAACTAACTTACATATTTCCTTATATATGGCCGTAAAAGGAGATGAAGAGAGAGAAAGAAAATTGCTTTTACATAAAAATCAATTAAAGAGAATTGAACTAAAACAAAAACAACAAGGATTTACTCTTGTTCCTTTAATGTTTTATTGAAATGATAAAAATAAAGTTAAAGTTGAATTAGCTTTAGTTAAAGGTAAAAATAAAATAGATAAAAGGATTTCTGAAAAAGAAAAAGAATTAGAAAGAACAATTAAAAAAATTATTTATTAAAAAATGCATAAATTTCAAAATTATGATAAAATAAAATTGCTTTTTTAATAAGAAGAAAAAAAATAAAAAATTATTTTGTTTTTTTAAAAAAAGTAGTATAATAATAAAGCATTATTATTTGCAATGCTAAATGCCGATTTAGCTCAGCGGTAGAGCAGCTGGCTGTTAACCAGTTGGTCGCAGGTTCGATCCCCGCAATCGGCGCCATGGCCCATTGGTGAAGCGGTCAACACACATGGTTTTCATCCATGCATTCACGGGTTCGAGTCCCGTATGGGTCACCATTTTTAGGAAGATTAGCTCAGTTGGGAGAGCATCGCCCTTACAAGGCGGAGGTCGTGGGTTCGAGCCCCTCATCTTCCACCATGCCGTCTTAGCTCAGCAGGCAGAGCAACTGACTTGTAATCAGTAGGTCGTAGGTTCGATTCCTATAGACGGCACCATCATGTTATTGGTTTAAAAAAAGGTTCGATTCCTTTTAACATGACCTTAAAATGCGCGAGTGGTGAAATTGGCAGACACGCTAGATTTAGGCTCTAGTGCTTTACGGCGTAAGGGTTCAAGTCCCTTCTTGCGCACCATATAATTTTTATAATTATCATTAAAGCAAAATTATTAAATTTTGCTTTTTATTTTGTTTTTTTAAAGTAATATTTATTATATGATTAAACTTTTATACAAAGAAAAAAATATAAGTTCATTTCAAAAAATAAAAAAATTTGCAAAAGAAAATAATATTAAAAAAATCGGTCATACAGGAACTTTAGATCCAATGGCTACTGGATTGTTGTTAGTTGCAACAGATGAAGATACAAAATTAATTAATTATTTAGATAAAAGCACAAAAACTTATATAACCACAATGAAATTTCACTTAGATTCAAATACCTTAGATATAGAAGGAAAAATTACTGAAATCAATTACACAAAAAAAATAGAATTAGCAGAAATTGAAGAAAAAATAAATTCTTTTATTGGTTGCTATATGCAAACTCCACCTATTTTTTCTGCTAAAAAAATCAATGGAAAAAGGGCTTATGATTTAGCAAGAGAAAATAAAAATATAGTTTTATCCAAATCAAAAGTTTGCATTGAAAAAATTAAAATCATAGAGTTCAATTATGAAAAACAAGAATTAACTTTTGAAACAACAGTTTCTAGAGGAACTTATATAAGAAGTTTAATAAGAGATATATCTAATAAATTAAATACTTCTGCCATTATGACCTCTTTAGAAAGAACAAAGTTAAGTAATTTAACTTTAGATGATCTTCATTTGGAACAAATAGATCCTTTGAGTATAATCGATAATAATTTGCCTAAATTTGTTTTAAATGATATGCAACTTAAAACTTTAGTAAAAGGACTTAATTTTGAAATAGAAGAAGATGATAAACAAGAAATTGTATTAATTTTTAATAATAAAATTGTTGGATTTGGTAGAATTTATAAACAAAAAATGTTTTCTAATAAACTTTTTGGAAATATAATAAATAAAGTTTTAAAAATGGAGTAAAAATGAAAAAATATAAATTAATTTCTTTTGATATAGATGGAACACTTTTACCATACACACAAAAAGATTTTTTTCCAGAAATCAAAAAAATGTTTGTTGATTTAAAAAAACAAGGAATAGTGGTTATTTTTTGTACAGGTAGAGAAATGATTACAATCGGTAATCTTCTTGATGAAGTAGAAGTAGATTACTTTTTAGGAGCTAATGGAGCATTTATTTTTGATTGCAAAAAGAAAAAAATTATTTATGAAGATAAAATAAATTACAATGATTTTATTACATTAAGTAATTTTTTAGATAAGGAAAATTGTGATTATAGTGTAATGACAGATAAATACGGTTATTTTTCAGAAGGTCATGATTTTAATAATTGATTTTTAAAAGATCACACCGCAAAATTTAAAAAATTAACTGATTTAGAGTTTGATCAAAATAACTTGCATATCATAACTGTAAAAAGTTCTGATCCTAATTTAATTTCTAAAACAGCCGATTTTTTAAAGAAAAATGATTTAAATCTTGAAATAAATTCCACATGATCAAAAGGTTTTTTTATTAGTACATTAAACAGTAATAAAGCTAAAGGACTAAAAGAATTAGGAAAAATTATAAACATTTCACTTCAAGAAATGATTGCTTTTGGTGATGGTTCAAATGACTATGAAATGATAAAAGAAGTTGGTTATGGAATTGCTATGGATGGTGCTCCGGATTTTGTTATAAAAGTTGCTAAAGATACAGCACTTTCTTCTGAAGAAAAAGGAACATATTTAAAACTAAAAGAATTAGGAATTATTTATTAATGACAAAAGTTATACTTTTCAATGATGACAATAACCAAGAATTGCAAGATTCTTGCTTTATTTTAGGATCTTTTGAATCTTTTCATAAAGGGCATTTAAAACTATTAGAAAAAGCAAAAGAATTTAATAAAAAAATAACAATTTTACTTTTTGAAAATCCTGAAATTTTACCTAAAAATAATCAAAAGTTTTTTTCAGATTTATTTTCCAGAATTCAAGTTATTGCCAATTTAAAAATTAACTACATTTTACTTTTAAAATTTGATGAAAACATCAAAAATACTGACGGTTATGATTTTATTAATCTTTTAATTAAAAAAGGAGCAACTAAATTTATAATAGGTTCAGACTTTAAATTAGGAAAAAATGGTTTATTAAATGCACAAAAAATAAAAGATTATTTTGCAGATACTGAAATAGTAGAACTTTATAAAGAAAATGAAAGAAAAATATCTACTTCTTTTTTAAAAGAATTGCTAGTTAGTGGAAATTTTGAAGCAATTAATAAAAATTTAGTAGAAAATTTTTTCATAAAAGCTAAAATAAATTTTAAAAATGAAGTTTTCTTCCTTAAAAATCAAACTATTTTTCCAGCTGGAATTTACCTTTGTTATTTAATATGAAATGAAAAAAAATATCCAGTTATTCTTTGAAGGGGTTTTGTTTTAAAAAAAGATAAAATCTTTTTCTTTGAGGGTTTAAAAGTAGAAATTGAATCAATAGAAATTGTTTTTATTGAATTTGTAAAACAAAAAAGAATAATCACAACAGAAATAGAAAATCAATTAACAACTAAAGAAAAAGAAGAAATTAAAAAGCTTTTTAGTTATTAAAAATTAGTTTTTTTATTAAAATAAAAGCATTTTTTTATTTCTCTTAATAAAATAAAAAATATGTAATATAATTTTAAAGTTATGGATTTAATTAAATATATAAGAGATGTTCAAGATTTTCCAAAAAAAGGAATCTTATTTAAAGACATTTCTCCATTACTTGCTAATGGGGAAGTTTTAAGATATGTGATAGATAAAATGAGTGAATTAAGCAAAGATGCAGATATAATAATTGGACCTGATGCTAGAGGTTTTCTTTTTGGAACTCCAGTTGCTGCTATGCTAAAAAAACCTTTTATTATGGTTAGAAAACCAAATAAATTACCAGGTGAAGTAGTATCTATGAATTATGATTTAGAATATGGTTCAAATGCTTTAGAAGTGCAAAAAGGAATGATTAAACCAGGGCAAAAAGCTATAATTATAGATGATGTTCTTGCAACCGGTGGAACAACAAGAGCTATTATTAATTTAGTTGAATCACAAGGAGCTACTGTTGAAAAAATTGTTCTTCTTATGGAATTAGAAGAACTAAAAGGTCGTGATATGCTAAAACCTTATGAAGTAGAATCATTAATAAAAATTTAAGATACTTTAACCAGCAAATTCTGGTTTTTTTATAATAAAATGTCTTAATTATTAATTTGAAATATTAAAAAAAATGATACAATTTTATATTATTTTAATTGGAAAGGATAAAAATGAAGATTGCTGGATATTGAAGAAGATTTTTTGCTAGTTGAATTGATACTTTTTTAGCAGTTATTACAGTTGGAGTAATGTTTGTAATACAAATTATTCAATTCTGTTCTGGAAAACCTACTTTCGGTATGAAAGTAACAGGGATAACTTATAGTTATGGTTCTGGAAGAATGTTAAGATTATTCTTATTTAAATTATTGTGAACATGTCTTTTACTTAGTTTTATTATAGATTTTTTCACAATTATTATGAAAAAAGGAACATTCCCTGAAATCTGAGCAGATAATTATATAGTTGTTGGCTTAAATTAATTATCAATTTATATAATTTTCAAAGCAAAATATTTTAAATAAACAAAAAACAATAATAATTTCTTCCTATTTTGTAAAAATAGTGTATAATAATATTGTTTTATGGGGGGGTAGCGAAGCGGCCAAACGCGGGTGGCTGTAACCCACTTTCTAACGATTCGGGGGTTCGAATCCCTCCCCCCCCACCATAATGCCCCATGGCCAAGCGGTAAGGCAGCGGTTTTTGGTGCCGCGATGCGTTAGTTCGAATCTAACTGGGGCAGCCAATCAAAAATGACCTAAGAAGCAAAATACTTTGCTTCTTTTTTTAATCAAATTTAAAAATATGCTACAATTAAACTAATAAAATAAAAGAAAGAGATAAAAATAATGAATAACAATTTTAAATACATTATTAAAAATAAAAAAATTATTGTTAAAATTTTTAACACTATTTTTGTCTATAAATCAAGATTTTTTTAAACCTTATAATAATATTTATAAATAGAAAAAGGTCTTGAAAAAAGATCTTTTATTTTATTATTTTTATTAGGAGGAGAAAATGATTAAAATTTCAAATTTAAAAAAGTCTTTTAAAAACAAAAGAGTTTTAGATATAAAGGAACTAAATATAGAAAATAAACAAATTTTCTGTATTTTAGGTAAATCAGGAAGTGGTAAAAGTACTTTTTTAAACATAATTAGTAACTTAATCAATCCTGATTTTGGAACTATTACCTTTGAGAAAGAAAACCCAAAAATTGAATTTGTTTTTCAAGATTTTAACTTAATTGAAGATTTAAACGCTTTTCAAAATATAAAAATTTCTTTAAATGTTAATTCTGAAACTATTGATGAAAAAGAAATTATTGAGCTAGCAAAAGATTTAGAGTTAGATGAAACACTTTTAAAGAAAAAGGTTAAACTATTATCTGAAGGAGAAAGACAAAGAGTAACTATTCTTCGGTCTCTAGTAAGAGATTTTGATATTTTGCTTGCAGATGAACCAACAAGCAACTTAGATGAAGAAAATTCCCATAAAATTTTTGATATATTTAATAAAATATCACAAAATAAACTTGTTATTGTTGTTTCTCACGATATTGATCTAGTTAAAAAATATGCTGATAGCTATTATGACTTAAATGCAAAGGAATTTAAAAAGAATGAAGAGAAAACACCTACTCCAAAAGAAGAAATTTTTAATCACAAAATAAGTAAAAAAAGAAATAAATTCTATAAATTATTACCTGCTCCTTATTTAAGTTTAATTGACATAACTAAAAAGAAATACTCTTTCTTTATTTCTTTTATTATTATGTTAATAGCGATTTTAATAGTCCCTATTTTTATGCTATTTTCAAGCAATAATTTAGCTCTTAAAAATGAAAATACAAGATTTTCAGATTTTGATAAAGCGTTTATAACAAAACAAATTAATCAATCTTATGAACTTAATCCTGGAGAAAAAGAAAAAATAAAGCAACTAGAATCAATTAATTATAGTTTAGATACATATGATAATTATGTAGTAAAACTTGTAATTAACAACGAAAAAGAAATATTAAAATTTCAAACTATTGAAAATGACAACTTTTTTAAAGATAGGTTGAAGTATTTAAATATAGAAGGAAATTTTCCAGAAAATGAAAATGAATTTATAATTTCAGAAGAAATTGCAAAAAAATATAATTTAAAAATCAATGATAAGGTTAACGTAAATTTTGGCAATTTACAAAAGGAATTAACTATTAGTGCAATTAATAATTCTTTAAATTTTGAAAACAAAAACTTAAATTTCTTTTCTTCAAAAACCCTTTCTTCCTTTATTAAAACAAATGAAAATTATTTTTTTAAAGGTTTTTCACTAAGAAAAACTAATCAAATAACTAAATATAATGTTGCTAATGAAAATGAAATAAATATCAAGTCCTATTCTGTTATAAATGATACTGACCAAATAATTGAAGGTCAAAAAGCTAAATCATATGAAGAAATTAATTTAAGTAAAGAAATTAAAGAAAAATATGACGTGCAACTTAATTCGTTTTTAGAATTAAATACAGGATATAATGATTTTTTAGTTAAAGTTGTTGGTTTTTTTGAAAGCACTAATCCTGAACTCAAAACAACAGATAGTAACTTTAAATATTTTGCATCAGAATATCAACCAACTTTTACAATTTTTACAAAACCCAACTACGATACTAATCTTTTAAAAGAAGAATTAAAAGAAATTAATCCTTATTTAAAATTAACAACAAATAATTCCCAAGTTTATAAACAATTAGCAGTTGGTAATAATTTCATTGCCTACTTATTATTACTTTTAGTTATTGTTGTTTCTGCAATTAGTTTTATTACAATTATTCTTTTTTCTAAATTTTTAACAGATTCTAAAAATAGAGTAATTGGAATTCTAAAACTTTTAAAAACAAAAGTTTTAAATATATTTTTATACCATTCCTTTTCTTATCTTATTTTAAGTTTATCGGTTTTAATATTTTTAATTCCTTCATTTTTTGCTTCATTTTATCTTGTTATAAATATAAGTCCTGGATTTAAACTTTTAGAGATAAACTATTCATATTTTTTAAGTATTAGTTTACTTGTTTGATTAATAATAAGTGTTGGTTATTATTTATTTTATTTATTAATCTCATTTTTAACATACAAAAAAGGGCAATTAATCTTTTAAGATAAAATATTTTCTAAAAAGAAACTATTTTGATAATAAAAACAAAATACAAATGCATAATTTAGAAATTCACCTAAAAGAAAATCAATATTTTGTTTTAGGTAAAAATGTTCTTTCATCCATAGATAGCAAAAATTTTGGTTATGTTTTGTATTCTCAAATTATTGCTAAAGTTATTTCATAAAATTAAAAGTTTAAGAAAGCAGGATAAAAATGCCTGTTTTCTTATTTTTTTATCAAAAACTTGCTTTTTTTTTTTTTTTGTAAAATGAAACTAATAAAAATAAAAAGAAAAGGAAAATATGAAAAAAATTAAATTTTTATCTTTAAGTACACTAACTGTTTTACCAGTTTCTGCTCTATTTATTGTTTCTTGCCAACAAACTAAAACTGAATCAGGAAATCAAACTAACCAACCAACTAATCCTGCTCCTGCTTCACCAGCACCTGTAAATACTGATCCAAATCCTGTAACACCAAAATCAACTACTCCTTCTGATTCTAATCCTAAAGATGATGAAGATGACAAAGATTATGAAAATCAAATTAGTGATGAACATTTTGACAATAATGAAAATGATTCTGATTACTCTAAAGTAAAAGCATACAAAGAAAACGAAGTATCTAAAAAGAAAGCAATTTTTAAAAAAATTCTCGTTCCTTTTTATAAATGACAAGGAAATTCAGAAGAAGAAGCAAATAAAAAGGCAACTGAATTTATAAATAAAAGTACAAATCCAAAAGAATTAAAAGTTTTATGATACAAATTCATTCGTTCTCAACAAGTTAGAAATTTTGTTAAAACAGCAATTAAACAACGTTCCATTAGACAAATTGGAAAACTTTTAGCAAAAGAGATTTTCTATTCACTTAAAGAAGTTATAAAAAGAAAGAAACACTAAAAATATTAAAAATAAGGAAAATTCTAAAGGGATTTTTCTTTTTTTGCCAAAAACTTGCTTTTTTTTTTTTTTTTGTAAAATGGTATTATCATAAACTTAAAAAAGGAAAATATATGAAAAAAGCAAAAATTTTAACATTAAGTACACTAACTGTTTTACCAGTTTCTGCTTTATTTATTGTTTCTTGCCAACAAGCTAAAAGTGATAATAATTCAGAAACCAAACAACCTGCAACCCCAGAACAACCTGTTCCTACAACCCCTACAACTCCTACAACCCCTTCAAATGAAAATCCAAGTGAACCAGGTTCAAACATTCAAACAACCCCTGTAAATAACAATCCAGAAAACCCTGCTCCTGCAAATCCTTCAAAAACAACAAGTTCAAACGAAGAAACAGAAGAACAACCTTCTGATAGCGAATTTGAAGGAAATGAAAATGATTTTGATTATTCTAAAGTAAAAGATATAAAAGCTAATGAACTTTCAAAACAAAAAGAAATTTATAAAAAAGTTCTTGTCTTTTTCTATAAATCACAAGGGGATAATGAAGCAGAAGCACAAAGAAAAGCAAATGAATTTGTTAATGTAACTTCAGATAAAACTAAAGAATTAAAATTAAAATGATATAAATTCATTCGTTCCAAAGAAGTTAGATCTTTTGCTAAAACACTAGCAAAAACTGCTGCTAAGTCCGCAGGAAAAGAAATTGGTAAAATTATTGCAAAAGAACTTATAAAATCAATTAAAGAAATTTCTAGAAAGAAAAGACATTAATTTGAAGTTATTAATAACTTCATTTTTTTATTTCAAAAAATTTGGCACTCTTTTTATTAGACTGCCAAAAAATGTGCTATAATTTGTTTAGAAAAAAATAAAAAGGAGTGATAATATGAATTTTGAATATAAAGAAAACAAAAGCCCTTTAAAAGAATTTGGGAAAAACTTAACTGATTTGGCACTAAAAAATAAATTAGATCCAGTAATTGGAAGAGATGAAGAAATCAGAAGAATAATAACAATTCTTTCAAGAAAAACAAAAAATAATCCCGTTCTTGTTGGAGAACCAGGAGTAGGGAAAACAGCTATTGTTGAAGGTTTGGCAAGACAAATTGTTGAAGGTAATGTACCTGAAAGTTTAAAAAATAAGGAAGTATGAGAAATAGATTTAGCTTCTATAATTGCTGGTGCTTCTTACCAAGGTCAATTTGAAGATAGATTAAAAAAACTAATTAAAGAAATTGAAGATTCTAACGGTGAAATTATTGTTTTTATAGATGAAATTCATCTTTTAATTGGAACAGGAAGAAATGGTAATAACGCTATGGATGCTGCTAACATTATTAAACCAATTATGGCAAGAGGTGGAATAAAATTAATTGGTGCAACCACTCTTGAAGAATATAAAATTTATATCGAAAAGGATGCAGCACTTGAAAGAAGAATGCAAAAAATAGATGTAAGTGAACCTTCAATTGAAAGCACTATAACAATTTTAAGAGGAATTAAAAATAGAATGGAAAATTTCCATCAAATTAAAATTTCCGATGAGGCATTAGTAGCTGCTGCAAATCTTTCTTCAAGATATATTAGTGATAGATTTCTACCAGATAAAGCAATTGACTTAGTAGATGAAGCTAGTGCTACTTTAAAAGTAGAAACTAATTATCAACCTGAAATAATTGAAAAATTAAAACAAGAATTTGCAAAATTGAATATGGAAAAAATTTCTTTAAAAGGTTCAAAAAATGACGAAAACAAAGAAAAAATACAGGAATTAGACGAAAAAATAAAAGATTTAGAATTAGAAATAAAATCAAAAGAAAAAATCTTTAATGAAGAAAAAAACCAAACTTCTAAAATTGCTGAATTAAAAAATTATCTTGATGATTTAAAAAATAATTTTAAAATTTTTCAAAATGAAGGGAAATTTAAAGAAGCATCTGAAATTATCTATAATAAAATTCCAGCAGTGGAAAATCAAATTAAAGAAATAGAAACAAAAATAGAAAATAGCACTAATTCCTTTATAAAAGACGAAGTAACAGCTGAAGATGTTGCAAAAATTGTTTCAAAATGAACTAAAATTCCTGTTGCTAAATTAATTGAAGAAGATAAAGTTAAAGTATTAAATTTAAAAACTGATTTAAAAAATATAATCAAAGGACAAGACGAAGCAATTGAATTAGTTAATGCAGCTATTTTAAGATCAAAAGCAAATATAAATGATCCAGATAAACCAATAGGTTCCTTTATTTTCGTAGGTTCAACTGGAGTTGGAAAAACAGAACTTGCAAGAGCTTTAGCCCTTCTTTTATTTAACTCAGAAAAACAAATGATTAGATTAGATATGTCTGAATATATGGAAAAACACTCTGTATCTAAATTAATTGGTTCTCCTCCAGGTTATATTGGTTATGAAACAGGAGGACAACTAACTGAAAAAATTAGACAAAATCCTTATTCTATAATTTTATTTGATGAAATAGAAAAAGCACATCCTGATGTTATTAATATATTATTACAAATTTTGGACCATGGAACTTTAACAGACTCTAAAGGAAGAAAGGTTAATTTTAAAAATACTATCATTATTATGACAAGCAATATTGCAGCTCTTGAAATTCTAGATAATCCTAAAATTTCAATGGAAACAATTAAAGAAAAATTACTTGAGCATTTTAAGCCAGAATTCTTAAATAGAATTGATGAAATTATTAAATTTAATCCTTTATCAAAAGATGTTCTTAAAAATATTGCTAAACTTGAATTAGATAAATTATTAACTAGAATTAGAGAAAATACAGGATTTTCTATTGTTTATGAAAATGAATTATTAAATTACATTATTAATAATACAGATGTGTTAAACTTTGGTGCTCGCCCTATTAAATTATTTATTAAAAGAAATATAGAAACATTAATTGCAAATAGTATTATTAATAAAGATATTTCAAAAGAAAATATAAATATTTTAAGTGTTACTAAAAACTCTATTACTTGAAAAAAGGAATAAAAAAATGGCAGAGGTGACAGGACTCGAACCCATAACACACGGGGTTGAAGCCCGTTGTTCTACCATTGAACTACACCTCTACTAACAAAATATATTGTAGCATATTTCCCTTTTTTTGAAAATAAAAAATAAAATAACTTTAAACAGGGACATAAATTTGGGACACCAAATTTATGTTTTTATTTAAGGAGAAAA